>SVCP01000005.1 GCA_015058295.1 Anaerofustis stercorihominis | reverse complement strand
CTTTAAGCAGTCTGTCTATTTCTGAAAAGATGGCGGAGAAGGAGGGATTTGAACCCTCGCGACGCGTTAACGTCCTACACCCTTAGCAGGGGCGCCTCTTCGGCCTCTTGAGTACTTCTCCGAAGTAAAAAATGTTATTAATGATATAATAATGGCCGAGAGGGTGGGATTCGAACCCACGTGGGCTTTCACCCAAACGGTTTTCAAGACCGCCCCGTTATGACCACTTCGGTACCTCTCGGCTAAGAACATTAAGTATGTTATCACAAACTTAAAGGTTCGTCAAGTGTTTTTTGAGAATTATTTATATTTTATTTCAATCTGACACAGGATATCAATATATCACTGTTTCAGGATCAATCCTTCTCCATCAGAATCTACTGTAACATCTTTCCACAAATATTCTGCCGCAGGAACACCATCGAAATACGAATCAGCACCTACACCTTGTGCAAGAATCTGAACTTCCAGATCGTATATTCTTTCCGAAACTTTTCCATCATAGAGAACTCTGACTTTATTTACAAAATCAACACTTTCACCTGGAGCGATTGTGCCGGTATAATAGAATACACCGTCTTTATACAACCAGTTTTTTGGCTTGCGTACAGATATCTCTATTACAGAGCCGTTTGATGATTTATATGTAAGCATTCCAGACGATCCATTGTATATTTCCCTTCCAAGAAATGCCCTGCTTTCATCTTTCCAGATGGGAACTACCATTGCTCTTACATACACATCAAATGCAGTTCCTTCTTCTTCGCGGCCGTTATTGTTTATAGTCGAATTCTTTATGAGCTTGTTGTCTTTATAGTCTGAAGTAAGCGTAACATTGATATTGACGGGAACAATTTCGTTCGGAGAATCATTTCCTGTATTATTGATAAACAAAATACCTATGCCCGCAACAACCAGGCATATAATACACAGTATCAATAATCCCGCCTTCCATTTACTATTCTTTATCATTTCCTCTTCTCATTCTCCCGTCTGTCAACATTCGTGACGGCTTTACAATTCAAAGCAAAGGTTTGAGCAAAGCCCAAACCTTCACTTCCGGTTAATCAAATAATCCTTCCGGATAAATATCCATAAATGATGCGTCGATCTTCACAGTTTCGCTGATCGCCTTCATCACATCATCCATAATACTTGAGAAATAAGCCTGTGCCTGCATGAATTCATTGATGCTTTCAATATTTGATACGCTTGTATAGAGCATATTGAACTGATCAATGACATTCTGTGGAGGTTCTGTTCCCATAGTCTTTGCCATATAGATCTGCGTCTGAACAGTAAGATAATCCTTCAGCATCTGTGCATGAGTGGGATTTTCTTCGACTTTTGCAGCGGCATATTTATAGCGCTGAAATTCTGCAGAGTTTTTGATTGTGTTTGTAAGATCATATAATTTATCGTAAATGTTCATACATTACTCCTTTACATACATCAGAATGGGAAGTATCATCGGTCTGCGTTTTGTCCTTTCATAAAGGAACTTTTCAAGCTCACCTTTCAGATCCTGCTTGATGGAGTTGTAATCATACGAATTATCAGAATGCTTTCCGATAATATCTTCGCAGAGTTCCTTTGCTTCCTGCAGAAGATCTTCGCTTTCCCTCATATATACAAACCCTCTCGATACAACATCCGGGCCGCTTACGATCTTTCCGCCCTGTATAGATGCAACGACAATAAACAATCCATCTTCACTGAGGCGTTTTCTGTCCTTAAGAACGATATTTCCGACATCTCCGATTCCGAGACCGTCAATAAGGACAGCTCCCGACGGAACACTTCCCGCAATATACGCTTCGTCTTCTTCAACAACGAGAATATCACCGTTCTGCATTACAAATGCATTTCCTTCCGGAAGACCTGCCTTATGAGCAAGGATTGCATGACTGATAAGCATCTGATATTCACCGTGGCACGGAACAAAATATTTCGGTTTAATAAGTGCCTGAATAAGAGAAAGGTCTCCTGCGCTTGCATGTCCGGAAACATGAACTTCCTTCGCTCCCTGATACACTACCTGCGCACCTAATTTCATAAGCTCACTGATAATTCCCGCAACTGCTTTTTCATTTCCGGGAATCGGTGTTGCTGAAATAATAACAAGGTCGTTTGAATCGATTTTCACCTGTCTGTGTTCCCCGGATGCCATTCTCGAAAGAGCGCTCAGCGGCTCGCCCTGAGAGCCTGTTGTGAGTATTACAAGTTCCCTGTCGGGGAATTTTGATACTTCCTTGATATCAATGAGAATATCGTCATCAAATTTCAGATACCCCATAGCCTTGGTTACACTTACAACATTCACCATGCTCCTTCCGCTTACAGCAACTTTTCTTTTGAAAAACGCAGCTGTATCGAATATCTGCTGAATACGGTGAACATTCGTAGCGAATGATGCTATTACGATTCGTTTATCAACACCTGCAAACAGCGTATGGAAAGATTCTCCTACGTTTCTCTCGGAGGGAGTATACCCTGCCTTTCCGGCGTTTGTGCTGTCGGCGATAAGAACATCCACGCCTTCCGTACCGACAGCAGCAAATCTCGCAAGGTCGATCTGCTGATTGTCTACCGGTGTCAGATCAACCTTAAAGTCTCCTGTATGAAATACCGTACCGCCCTCGCATCTGATGAAAAGCGCCGCACTGTCAGCGATAGAATGGTTGGTAACGACAAACTCAACTGTAAATCCGTCAACTTCCACCACAGAATGATACGGTACCACATTGAGCTTGGCAGTCTTCTCAAGAGAATGTTCAACAAGCTTGTTCTGAAGAAGCCCTATTGTGAGCTTCGTTCCGTAAATGGGAAGATCAGGGAACTTCTGCAACAGATACGGAATCGCACCGATGTGATCTTCGTGTCCGTGGGTCAGAAAAAGTCCTCTGAGTTTATGAGCATTCATTTCGAGATACGAAAAATCCGGAATCACAAGATCAATACCGTACTGCTCCGCATCCGGAAATTTCAGTCCGCAGTCGATGATGATAATATCATCAAGACATTCCACCACCGTGCAGTTTTTTCCGATCTCTTCCATTCCCCCGAGAGGAATTACGGAAAAGGCCGGCTTATGAGTTTTTATTTTGAAGTTTTTTTCCGCAGATCTATGTTTTTGTCTGTTTACATTTGTCTGCATATCTTTATTCTTCGTCTTCCTCGTCTTCTTCGTCAAATAATGTAATGTAGAAGTCGTTTACTGCGTCGAATTCGTCGTCTTCAAGGTCATAAAGAAGAACGCCTTCTTCATCTTCTTCCAGTCTGAAGAGGATAGCTTCTTCGTCGTCTTCAGCAGCACAGAGAACTACATAGTTCTTGCCTTCAAACTCGAATTCCACATCAACGATATACTCTACTTCCTGTCCGTCATCTGTCTTTACAATAATTGTTTCGTTTTCCATATTTTTTATTCCTTTCTTAATTGAAATGTCTTCAATTTTATTTTCTTTTTCAGTGTTTACTGCCGGATGAAGCGAAAGATAATCCAGGTAGCTCTGCAGTATTACCTGCGCCGCCAACATGTCCACTACCTGCTTCTGTTTTTTCGGATCCTTATCCACAAGAGCAAGTTCCGCTATTTTCGTTGAGAATCTTTCGTCCCACAGCACGACTTCTTTTTTCGTTTTCTTTTCAAGAAGTCGTTTCTTTTCTTCTATTTCAGCTGCTTTTTCGCCGTATTTACCATCGGTTCTGAGGGGATAACCCACAAGGATCTTATCAACATCATAAATTTCCAGGAGTTCGTTCACTCTTTTTATTACGCTGTAAAAATCCTTCTGCGCTATTACTTCCACACCCTGGGCTGTTATGCCGAGGCCGTCGCTCACGGCAACTCCCGTGCGGCTTAAACCAATGTCAAGACACAATATTCTTTTCATATTCTGATTTTACCCCAATATATACGGTTTAGTCTATTATTTTTATGGCCATCTCCTTGCAGGCGCCACTGCAATAGCCGCAGGTAAGGCATTTTTCCCTGTCACATACGCTCACACCGTTTTCTATTCTCAGTGCGTTGTTGGGACATCTCTCAACACAGCTTCCGCAGCCTGTGCACCAGTCTTCTATAAGAAGGTGTTTGTTTCTGTTTTTAAGAGACTCAAAGGCATGAGTGTAATCTCTTCCCTCGAAATAGTCGCAGTTGGCATCTATTTCCTGCTTTGACACCATTCCCGTAAGTATGCTGTTTATGCCTTCAACTCCGGTAATATAATCAAAACAATCCTTTGCACTGTGATAGAGATTCCCTCCGCCGAGAGGCTTCATAGCAAGTATTCCCTTGCCTTTTGATGCTGCATAGGCTATTGCCTTCTGCATATCTTCCCTCGTTCCGTCAACTATGCCAATGCCGTTCATATTGATTATCGGCTCGATAACATCAATTTCAGGAATATCCGCAGCTGCATACACAGCACGCACAAAATGCGTGGATACTCCCACAGCACGCACATCGCCTACAGTCTTTCTACTGATATAATACTCAAGCGCATCATAGTGTCCGCGGATAGTATGCTCACTTTCAGTTTCATGAAGCATAAAAATATCTATGCAGTCCTTGCCGGTCTTTGTGAGAGCCTCCTCAAGAGCCTCTTTTGCACCGGGGACATCATACGCATACGACTTTGAAGATAAAACAAAATCCTGCCCTCCATGTCTGAGCGCATAACCGATGTGTTCATAATTTTTGTAATACTGCGCAGTATCAAACATATTGATACCACGTTCCATAGCATAAAGCATCAGTCTGCCGCTTTCTTCAACACTGAGATTTTGCTGAAGGGGACCGAAACACAGACATCCGAATCCCAGGCGGCTGACAAGAATGCCGCTGTTTCCCAAACTTACTTTTTCCAAATTATTTCCCGATGAACGGCTTTATTTTTCCCCTTTGAGATAAAATCCTACAAGCTCTTCCAGAAGCTCGTCACGATCGAATTTCTTGATCTTCAGACGTGCATCTTTGTATGAAGTGATGTATGTGGGATCACCGCTCATAATATATCCGACTATCTGGTTTACCGGGTTATAGCCTTTTTCCTCAAGTGCGTCCTTGATTTCCGAAAGCGCAGCCCTGATAACCATGCTTTTCTGCATTTCGATACTGAACTTTACGGTTTCATGATTGACAGTCTTATTGTTATTCTCCATATTGTTCCTCCCGGGGAATCTCCCCTACAGAATAGTTTAACTTAAAAGGCCGTTTATTTCAACAACAAAAGCTTATTTTTGTCGGCCTATGAGAGAAATTTCGCAGCTGCCTGATTTACTGCTTTTCCGTCTGCCATGCCCTTGATCTTCGGCATAACATCTTTCATCAGGGCTCCCATCTGCTTCTTCGAATCGATTCCGAGACGGTCGATGGCTTCTTTTACGATTTCTTCAAGTTCTTCTGCCGTAAGCTGTTTCGGAAGATATGTGAGAAGAATCTCTATTTCCCTGTTTGTCTGGCTGATAAGATCTTCTCTGCCTGCTTTTTCAAAATCAGCAAGAGCATCTCTTCTCTGTTTAACCTGTTTTGAAATAAGTTCAACGATCTTTTCTTCATCAGCTTCTGTTTTGTTGTCTTTTTCATACTGCAGAATAGCGGCCCTGACAAGATTTACCACGTTTTTAAGAATAGCATCATGTTCTTTCATGGCTGTTTTCAATTCTGCCTGCAATCTTTCTTTTATACTCATTTATATGCTCCGTTATAATTAATTTATTATTTTTTCAACGAAAAAACCTCCCGGAATCGGGAGGTATGAGAAGCTATTATCTTTTATTTCTTTTTTTTCTTGCAGCTTCCTGTTTTTTCTTTCTCTTTACACTCGGCTTTTCATAATGTTCTCTTTTTCTCATTTCTGACATTATGCCTGCGAGTGCAGTCTTTTTCTTAAATCTCTTAAGGGCGCTTTCCAAAGATTCGCCTTCTCTGACTTTAACTTCTGACATATCCTACCCTCCCCTCTACTGTGGGATTTAGTTTGCATATGAATTAATACACCTTATAATTATATCAGACTTTTTTTATAAGTCAAGATTTACAGAATATTTTTTTCATATTTTTATTTCTGTCCATCAACCCGGCGGCCAGCCCATCGCCCTGCCGCCAATAAGGTGGTAGTGCAGATGTTTTACGGATTGTCCTCCGTCGTCTCCGCAGTTGTTTACGATTCTGAAACCTTTCTGTGCAAGGTCGTATTTGATCGCAAGTCTGTTGATGACAGAATGTATATGAGAAATAATATCGTTTCCTGCGGGAACATTCAGTACACAGTCAAAATGTTCGATAGGAATAACGATAATATGAACCGGTGCCTGAGGAGCTATATCCTTAAAAGCAATGACTCTGTTGTCTTCATATACTATTTCCGAAGGAATTTCTTTATTTGCTATCTTGCAGAATAAACAATCGCTCATGATTTCCTCCTGAACATACTTTTTACAAGGAGAATATACCACAACAAAATGTAAAAATCAATCAGATTTCCCCGAAAATATATTCCTTACACACTTTTAACGCCTTTGTATCACAAATTTTATTCGAGAGGTCTTCTTCACTGCGGACTGCAAACAACACATAGTTTTCACTGTAGCCGACCCAGAGGCCTTCATTGTTTCGTTCCTCGAACAATACTTTGTAGCTGTTACCCGTCATTTCCGAAAGGGCTTTTTCCCGTCCTCTGAAGGAAGCTTCGCTCATCCGTGCAACTCTCGATTTTTTTTCTTTCTGTGTGATCTGCCCGTCGTAGTCATGGGCAGGAGTTCCTTTTTTCGGAGAGTACGGGAACACATGAACATGTGAAAATGCTATATTTTCCACAAAATCCATGCTTTCCGCAAAGTCCTCTTCGCTCTCACCGGGAAAGCCGACTATAACATCGGTGGTTATGGTGCTTTCGGGGAAATATCTTCTGAGACGGGTTACGATCTCAGAATATTCTTCCGCAGAATAATGTCTTCCCATTCGTTTCAGCGTAACGGAACTTCCGCTCTGCAGTGACAGATGAAAATGCGGACAGAAGCTCCGTACATTTCTCAGACGCATAAGAAACTCTTCGCTCAGAAGCCTTGGTTCGAGAGATCCGAGCCTCATTCTTTCGATATCTGTCTCTTTATCAATTTTTTCGATAAGGTCTATGAGCTTATTTCCTTCGCTGTCACGATATGAGGCAAGATGAATTCCCGTAAGTGTTATTTCGCGGAATCCGCCGTTTATTATTTCTTTTACCTGAGAGATAACATCCCTGCATTCTGCAGAGCTCATTTTGTTTCTCGCATACGGAATTATGCAGTATTTGCAGAACATCTTGCAGCCGTCCTGAACTTTTATAACCGCTCTTGTACGTCCCTCGAATGATGTGACAGCAGTGAATTCACCATCATCATTTCTGTCTGATTCAATTCCGAAATGCCTGAGTATCAACCCGGCTGTCATCGCACGGTCGGTTGTCCCTGTAATTATACCAACACCTTCTATATTTTCAATATCTTCCCTGCGGGTCTCGGAATAACATCCCGTAACGACAATAAGTGCATTTTCGTGCTGTGAATGAAGTTTTCTTATAAGCTGGCGGCACTTTCTCTCACTTTCGTTGGTTACCGCACAGGTATTTACTATATACACATCGGCTTCTTCGTCTTCGTGCGCATACTCAAACCCTGCATTTATAAGCTCCGAAGCAATGCTCTCAGAGTCGTATACGTTGACTTTACAGCCTAAAGTAGTGATCGATAATTTCATAATCCACTCTCCAATCGGTGATATTGTATCATCTTTGCGCGATAATTTCAAACACAGCATAACACAAGTACAAATTATTTGCGTATTACTGCAAATATGTTTGCTTGCAGGGAAAGTTTTGGTATAATACTATCAAAGCATAAAAAAAGGAGAATACCCTTGGACAAGCAGCAGAATATCAAAAATAATGATACCGATACACAAAAAAACAAACAGCAGAAAAACACCTCATGGATCAGAAATATAGCCATAGGACTTGTGTTGTTTATAAGCGGGATACTAGAAAAATTCTTCCCTTCAACGGTAATGACAGTCAGCTATATGGTTCTGGGCGTGATATTCGCTCTTATCGGCATAAGTGATATTGTTGCCGCCTTGAAATATAAGAAAAGCGGAGCGGATCATAAGCTCATTCTGGGCATGGGTGGTCTCAGCCTCGTCACAGCACTGTATTTCATTCCTGCGACAATATATCTTTACGAAGTACGTATTTCACTGTATATCACAAGCGCATGGCTTATTGCAAGAGGGGCACTTAATACCTTCGGCAAAGTAAAAGGCTCGCTTAAAAGGAAAAATGTAATGCTCTGGGCATTTCTGATGATGGCGGCAGGGTTATTTATTGCCGTATTCTGCGAAAAGATAGTTTCATATTCCATAAGCTATCTGGCATATATACTCATCGGTGCAGGAACACTCCTCGTTTTCTTCGGAATTTATCAGAAGACCGACGAAAAGGAATCACGTGAAAAGAAAATCAGGGAAGAAGAGATACAGAAGGGACTTCCGGAAGCGCTTGAAGCCGCAAAGAGAAACCCGGAACTTCCCGATGGTAACGATCAACAGGATGTAACTTCAGAAAATAAAACAGCCAATAATCAGATCAAAGACCTCCCTTCCGAACCGGTGATCACAACGGAACAAACACCGGAGGAAACCGTTGAAGCGGAGATAGTTGAAAGCACACCAAAGCAGGAAGAAACAACAAAGAAGAAAGGATTTTTCGGTTCGTTCCTGAAAAAATAGGATATACCGGAAGAACATTATGCTTTATTTGACGATTATCATAACATCTGTAATTCTGGACAGAATAAGTAAAGTCCTTGCAGTGAAATATCTGCTTCCCATAAAAGAAATCCCTCTGTGGGAAGGAGTATTTCACCTGACATATTGCGAAAATACAGGCGCCGCATTCAGTATGTTTTCCGACAGCACTTTTGCACTGACTGTATTTTCAACAGTAATAGCCTTGTTTCTGTGCATCTTTCTTTACAGACAGACAAAACTCAACAGCAAAAAACTCTGGTACCTTTCTTCCATAAGTATGATAATCGGCGGAGCCACAGGCAATATTATAGACAGGATCCTTTACGGATATGTGGTGGACTATTTTGACTTTACTCTCATAGACTTTGCCATATTCAATGTGGCAGACTGCTTCATCTGCGTGGGAGCGGCACTTTTCTGCCTGAACCTCATATTTGATAAAGAGATAATAATTTAAAGCTACGGACCGTCGTATTCTTCCGGCGGTCTGTTTGTTTCTCAAAAGTAAAACGAAGAATACAGACACGAAGGACATAAAATGAAAAAATATAACGTAATAACACTGTGTGGGTCCACACGGTTCAAAGACGAATTTATGCAGGCACAAAAGGAACTGACATTAAAAGGCAATATAGTGATCTCCGTCGGCCTTTTCGGCCACAGCGGAGACAGCGAAGTGTGGGAAGGAATGGACGAAGGAACTCTCACAAAGACAAAACAGATGCTCGATGATATCCATAAGGCAAAAATCGATATGTCAGATGAAATATTTGTCATAAATGTGGGAGGATATATCGGTGAAAGCACAAAAAGTGAGATAGAATACGCAAAAGCACACAACAAAAAGATCACATACCTCGAAGGAGACAAAGTAAATGAGTGAGTTCAGACTTGTATCCGACTATTCGCCCACAGGAGATCAGCCTGAGGCTATAGCAAATCTTGCAGACGGCATCAACAGCGGAAAGAAATTCCAGACACTTCTCGGAGTTACAGGCTCGGGAAAGACTTTTACTGTTGCAAACGTAATAGAAAAGGTGAATAAACCTACTCTTGTCCTTGCCCACAACAAGACCCTCGCAGCACAGCTTTATTCGGAATTCAAGAGCTTTTTCCCTGAAAATGCAGTGGAGTATTTTGTGTCCTATTATGATTATTACCAGCCGGAAGCATATGTTCCCGGAAGAGACTTATATATAGAAAAAGATGCGGACATAAACGATGAGATCGAAAAGATGCGCCACTCCGCAACAGCGGCACTTTCCGAAAGAAGGGATGTTATAGTTGTTGCAAGTGTCAGCTGTATATACGGTCTCGGAAGCCCGGAAGAATACGAAAGGCAGGTACTTTCTCTTCGTCCGGGAATGACAAAAGAACGTGACGAGATCGCAAGAAAGCTCATAGACATTCAGTATACCCGTGATGAAATAGACTTTCACAGAGGTACATTCCGTCTCAGGGGAGATATTATCGACATATTCCCTGCATCAGCAACAGATACGGCAATAAGAGTAGAGCTTTTCGGTGATGAGATAGACAGAATAGCCGAAATATCTGCCGTTACGGGGCAGGTGCTCAGATATGTGAAACATGCGGCGATATACCCTGCATCACACTATGTAACATCTCCCGAAAATATGGAAGTTGCCATTCAGACCATATCCGAAGAGCTTGCCCAGAGGGTTGCACAGTTCAAAGAGGAAGGAAAGCTCGTGGAAGCACAGCGCCTTATGCAGAGGACAAACTATGATCTGGAACTTCTCAGGGAAATGGGATACTGCAAGGGTATCGAAAACTATACGCGTCATCTCAACCGCTCCCTTCCGGGAGAGCCTCCGTTTACGCTGATGGATTACTTTGATGATGATTACCTTCTTATAATCGACGAATCCCATGTAAGCATACCGCAGGTTCGCGGAATGTTCGGAGGAGACCGCTCAAGAAAGCAGAATCTTGTGGATTACGGATTCCGCCTGCCCAGCGCATTCGACAACCGTCCGCTGAATTTCGAAGAATTTGAGTCAAAGCTCAATCAGGTAATTTTCACCTCCGCAACTCCCGGACCGTATGAAAACGAACATACGCAGAATGTCGTTCAGCAGATCGTACGCCCCACAGGACTTTTAGACCCGAAGATCACTGTTGTTCCCACAGAAGGACAGATCGATCATCTTATCGGTGAACTCAATAAGATAATCAAAAAAGGACAGAAAGCCCTTATTACAACCCTCACAAAGAGAATGGCGGAAGACCTCACCGCATATTTCTCAAAGGTCGGGCTGAGCGTTGCGTATCTGCATTCGGATGTTGAGACTGTTGAGCGAATGAAAATAATCAATGACCTCCGCTCGGGAGTATACGATGCAATAATCGGCATAAATCTTCTCAGGGAGGGTCTTGACATTCCCGAAGTAAGCCTTGTTGCCATACTCGATGCAGACAAAGAAGGCTTCCTCAGAAGTGAAACATCTCTCATTCAGACTATCGGACGTGCCGCAAGAAACATTGACGGACATGTTATTATGTATGCGGATACCATGACAGGCTCAATGCAGAGTGCCATTGATGAAACAAACAGAAGAAGAGATATACAAAAATCCTACAACGAAAAACACAACATCACTCCGCAGGGAATCAGAAAGACTATTTCTTCAACTCTTGAAACAATGACAATCAAAGACGAAGAAATGAAGGAAAAGAGAAAGAAAACAAAAAAAGAAGACAAATTCTCTCCTATCAGCGATGTTGAGGAAATTATCAGAAACCTTGAAAACGAAATGTTTGCGGCGGCGGAAGACCTTAATTTCGAAAGAGCAGCGGCACTTCGCGACAGAATATCAAATTTAAGAAAGCAGCTTGACAATAATGGATAAATTTTTAATCACCGCCCGTTGCTCATTCGGGCTTGAGAGTATGCTCAAAAAGGAAATTCTCCGTCTCGGATATGAAATTGCCGGGAGCGCAGAAGGATTCGTCAGTGTAATGGGCGATATGAACGATGTATACAGACTGAATCTTAATCTCAGAACAGCCACGAGAGTTCTCATCGAACTTGCGGAATTTGAAGCGAGGAGCTTTGATGAGTTGTTTGACAACGTAAACGCAATTGATTTTTCAGCGTTTCTTCCGAAAAACGCACGTTTCGGAGTAGAGAAGATAACCAGCGTAAAAAGTGAATTATTTTCCAAATCCGATTGCCAGAGAATAATCAAAAAAGCCGCAGTGGAAAGTATGAAACGTTCATACAAAACAGATAAGATTCCCGAAAGCGGAAGCAATTATCCCATATACGCATATATCAGAAACAATATAGCAAAGATATGCCTCAACACAAGCGGAGAAAGCCTCCACAAAAGAGGATACCGAACATCTCAGGGAAAAGCGCCTCTGAAAGAAGATCTTGCGGCAGGGCTTGTACTCCTTTCCGGATATTACGGAAAAGAGCCTCTTTGCGACATTATGTGCGGAAGCGGCACCATACTCATCGAAGGAGCGATGATAGCATCAAACACTCCGCCGGGACTCAACAGGCATTTCGGATTTGAGCAGTGGGATATGTACAATAAAAGAGCTTTTGAGGAAGTAAAAGAAGAGGGTATCTCAAAGATCCGCCCTGTACAAAATCAGATCCTCGGAAACGACATCGACGGAAATGTTCTGAAAAAAGCGAGAGAGAACGCAAAGCGGGCGGGCGTAGAAAATATGGTGCATTTTCAGAAGATGGATATGAGAGATTTTTCCTCAAAGAAAAAAGGCGGAATCATAATCACCAATCCCCCCTATGCGGAGCGCATCGGCGAAAGAAAGCAGACAGAAAAATTATATAAGGATATGAGAAAAGTCTACGAATCCCTCGACGACTGGAGAATGTATGTTCTCTGCGCAAATGAGGATTTCACACGCTGTTACGGCAAAAAAGCAGACAAAAACAGAAAGCTTTTCAACGGAAATATGATGAGCTACGTGTATATGTACGGAGTGAACAACAGGCGGTAGATATTTCTCATCGAAGGAGGTACAGATGCAGAAATTCAGAATAGAAATGAGTAATCCGGAGTGGATCGGAGGCGCAAAAGATGATCCCGAGGACAGATGTCTTCACGGAAAAGTCTCACTTCACATAGGTGATACGCTGATCGAAGACATGGGTACAGTCAGCGCAACCGCACTGTATCTTCTGAAGACACTGACGGAAGATAAAATAATGTCTGAATACGACATACAGATGATCCCCTGCTGCGGGCACAGCGTTTTTGCAAACAAAGACCTGACAGAAGTAATGATCAGCGGATGTGATCGTGGAACAGACTGGTCAACGGTACATCAGGGAGATAATGTAAAGCTTATCTTCCCCGAAGGAGAAGAATATATTATTCCGGTTGATGAATACAGAAAAGAAGTACTGCGTTTTGCGGATACGGTAGAGGATTTTTATAAATCATGCACGCCTAAGATAATTCCGACAGATGAACTCGACAGAAACGGATATATTGCATTCTGGAACGAGTGGCACAGAAGGAGAAACTATGAATAATCTTTATAATAAATTCATAAACAGCGGACTTGATTATTCCGTAATTTCCCTTGAAAGCACAGAAAATTATTACCCCTACTGGTGCTATCCCGAAAACGCAACTCCCATAGGACTTGAAGGATGTATACTGTACTGTTTTATCGACGGATATGATGATATGGTATTCGCGGCAAATCCCGAAAGCTGTGCGGACATAAATGTGTATCCGGTTGCTAGGAGCTTTGAAGATTTTCTCGGGCTGATACTTGCCTGCACGGAAGCAAACCCCGTTGAACAGATAATATGGATGAATGAAACTCAGTTTTCGCAACATGTAAAAAACGAAAAGGAAATTTATAAAAAAGAAAAAGAACCCATATTGCAGTTTATCGGAAGCCTCGGAGTAAAAGAAATAAACGATCCGTTTTCTTATGTAAAAGAATTACAAAAGGACTTCGATTACAGCAAAATAATTTTCAGTGATGAATATTACGATATACTTGGCATAGAAAGATAACACAAAAGCTGTCGGAAATCCGACAGCTTTAAACCGTCAAAAAACTTTTGGCGGTTTGTTTTTATTAACAGGTTGCTCGAAAAGTCCAAAGGCAAGGCAAATTTACGCGAGAAAATGTGTGGTTTACTATCCGTAAATGAGCATTTTCGAGTCGGAAATTTAACACAGCAAGCCAAATCCTCACTAAATCAGCAAATAAATGATTTGGCGGTTTGGGCTTTTTCGACAAGCTGAAGCTGTCGGAAATCCGACAGCTTTATTTATTTAAAATCTTCTTTCCTGAGGATCTCAATAACATCTTCCTCAAAATCATCTTCACTTCCAAGATCAAATCCCAGAAGTCCGTTGCCGCCTCCGGCAGGAATAATATCCGCAGTTATCTCACGTGCGTCGGAAGTAAGCAGGATTGTGAGAGATGTATTTGAGGAATTTCTCATATAGTACCGCTCAAATACCATGATCACTATCTTCACTCCGCTGAGCTTTCTTTTTGCCTTGTACACAAGCTTTGTGGATGCGCCTGACAGATCAATGCTTCTTTCAAGTTTTGCGGCGAGCGCGTCAACATCTCCTCTGCCTTTCATTACTTTTGCCATTTATTCCTCCATATCGGTTCTTCCCCATATATAATACAGATCAGAATCGTCATCAATATCAAATACCCTGCAGGTATCCTTTGAGATAACTATTACATACCCTCTTGTAACAATGCTCGAATCGGTTATCTTATCTGTTTCGTCATATTTCGTCACTGTAAGCCGATGCCTTTTTATTACAGTCTCCGGCTGTCTGTATGCAGGAGAAGGAGAATCATAGTCAAATACGACGATAACATTATTTTTTCCGAATGTTTCTTCCGTCAGAGAGCCTTCTCCCACAGATATTCCGTAACGTGAACAGAATTCGTTGTACGCTTCGTATGTATCAAATATCTTTGCTCCGCCGTAGGCAGAAAGTTCTGCGTTATATCCTGCACTGAAAAGATAATACTCACATTCGAGGGAATATTCATCATCGGCGTTGTTTTTTTCAGCAGATGCGGGAGTTCTCATCGCAAATATATACGATGCTTCATATTTTTCTCCCCATTTTGCCTTTATGACAAACATACGAAGATCATAACCTTCTGCCGTCGTATCTTCCTTCAGGCTGAGAAGTCCTTCAAAAGGCTCGTATGCTTTTTCGGATATCACTGCAGTTTCATATCCCGTTGCAAGCATCTTGATATCAGTTATGATAACTTCCGCACTGTCGGGAGTGTTTTCCCCGAAATCCACGGTTATTTCACTGTCGGGAGGAAATACACCGATATCCGTCTGCATAAGAATATCAACATCCCCCGGCCTGTCGTATATATTCTTTCCCCATTTATCTTTTACGACTTCGTAATCTATAAGTACGTCTGACGCGCTTACAACAATCTGCGGCGGTTCAGTCATTTTCTGACCCACGAGTCCGCCGTCACAGCCTGCAAGAAGCAGGCATACAGCCAATACACATATTATCTTCTTCATTTTTCCCCCAAAATAATATAAATGCGTTTATTATTTTTATTATACACCATAATTGTAAGATTTTGGGAAATTTAATGCAATTTTAATAAACAACAGATTGAGTTATGCCCGGCATACGTTGAACTGAATAAAAAAACAGCTGTGATTTACACAGCTGTATCACTTTGTATATTCTATAATATCCGAAATATCACAACCCAACGCTTCGCAAATTCTGTCAAGCACATAGCTGTCATATCTTTTCACTTTGTTTTTATAGTAATTATCTATTATCTGATATTGCATACCCGTTCTTTTAGCAAGCTCATATCTGCTGATGCCGGATTTTTCCAATGCCTTGTCAAGAGTCAATCTGATCATAACTTTATTCTGCCCTTTTGCATTTATTTACAGATATATATGATTGGCAATTTACACCTATATAAACATATATTAATTCTAAAAAAGAACCATCCACAGATGGTGCTTTTGGATCGTTACTTCATACCTTCCCGCACATATACAATTCACGGTAATGCGAAGTATAAATGGACGAAGACAAGGCGGCTTTGGATTTTTGTAAGCGTGGCGTACCCAAGAGTACGTGAGCGCACAAAAATTCAAAACAACGCAGTAAAAAAGAACCATCCACAGATGGTTCTTTTGGTTCGTCCATTTAGACAAGAATTACTTATTGTTCATTTTCATCATAGCATTAATTTTAAGCGGAAGTCCGTAAAGCTTGATGAATCCTTCTGAATCTTTGTGATCGTAAAGTTCGCCTGTTACGAATGAAGAGATCTCCTGGTTATAGAGTGAATACGGAGATGTCTTGCCCATATTGATGAGGTGACCTTTGTAAAGTTTTACTTTTACTGTACCTGTAACAGTTTCCTGTGTTTTGTCAACGAATGCATCGAGAGCTTCTCTTGTTCTTGAGAACCATTTTCCTTCATATACCATGTTTGCATATTTGAGGGCAAATTCTCTCTTGAGAGCTGACATTTCTCTGTCGAGGCAGAGTTCTTCGAGTTCTTCGTGTGCGAAGTAAAGGATACTTCCTGCCGGTGTTTCGTATACACCACGGGATTTCATACCAACTACACGGTTTTCAACCATATCAACAACGCCGATGCCGTGTTTTCCGCCGATCTTGTTGAGGTGGTGGATCATTTCTGCTCCGCCCATTTCTTTGCCGTTTACTTTAACGGGGATACCTTTTACAAATTCGATTTCAACAACTTCGCCTTCATCCGGTGTCTTTTCGAGCGGAGTTGTGAGCTGTAGGAGTTTGTCGTAGTTCGGGCCGTTTGCCGGATCTTCGAGTTCAAGTCCTTCGTGTGAAAGGTGCCACATATTTTCGTCTCTTGAATAGCTTGTTTCTGCTGACATAGGAAGATCGATTCCTCTTGCTGCGCAGTAATCAAGTGCATCCTGACGTGATTTGATGTCCCAGATTCTCCACGGAGCGATGATCTTCATTTCCGGAGCGAGAGCCATGATAGTAAGTTCGAAACGTACCTGGTCGTTTCCTTTGCCTGTTGCGCCGTGGCAGATAGCGTCAGCACCGAGTTCTCTTGCTTTGTCTACGAGAACTTTTGCGATAAGCGGACGTGCGATTGATGTACCGAGAAGGTATTTTCCTTCGTATTTAGCACCTGATTTAAGCATCGGGAATACATAATCGTTTACGAATTCTTCTTCTACGTTTACATACTGAACTGTTGTAGCACCGATTCTGAGACCACGGGATACTACTTCTTCTTCGTTGTCGCCCTGTCCTACGTTTACGCATACAGCGTGAACTTCACAGTCATAATTTTCTTTGAGCCAGGGAACGATAGTACTTGTATCGAGACCGCCTGAATAAGCAAGAACTATTTTCATTGTCATTTCTATGTACCTCTTGTATATTTAATTAATAACACTTGCATTATTATACATTCACCCGCATAAAATGTCAACACATTATCGCTTGTTACTGGAAAAAAATACATTTTTGCCATTTGCGTTGTGCTTATGAATTTTTTTCTATGAATTATGAGGTTTTTTTGCAGACCGTGAGTTTTTCTGCTATAATAAAATTTATGAAAAGAACAGACTTTACACCCGAAACAATAAAAGAGACCCTTTATACGAAGATACTTCCCTATGTGCTCAAACCCGCACGATATACAGGCGGAGAGATCGGAAGCAGACCACCAAAGGAAGATGCCGAAGTAAAATTTGCATTTACCTTCCCGGACACTTACGAAGTCGGCATGAGCCATATGGGTATGAAGATAATGTACTCACTTCTCAATGATATGCAGGAGGTAACCTGCGAAAGAGCGTATGCTCCGTGGGAAGATATGGCAAAACTTATGCGGGAACATAATATCCCCCTTTACGGTCTTGAAAGCTTCACTCCTCTCATGGATTTTGACTTCGTGGGATTTTCAATTCAGTACGAAATGTGCATTACAAATGTACTTTACATGCTTGATCTTGCAGGAATCCCATACAGAAGCCGTGACAGAGAAGATTTCGGTTATCCGATTATCATCGCAGGAGGCCCCTGTAATGTAAACCCGGAACCGTACTGTGATATATTTGATATTATCCTTATCGGAGAAGGAGAAAAGGCAGTTCCCGAACTTATCGAAATATATAAACAGTATAAAAACAAATCAAAACAGGAATATCTGAAGGCTATAATGCACATTGAAGGAATTTATATTCCTGCGTTTTACGAAGTAAACGAAAAATACGAAAGAAAAGCGCTCGTTGAAGGCGCTCCCATGAGCATAAAGAGAACATATATCCCGGATATGAACGATGTATATTATCCGGAAGACACACTCGTTCCGTTTGTGGAAGCTGTACACGACAGAGTAATGATAGAGATCATGCGTGGGTGCCCCCGTGGTTGCCGTTTCTGTCAGGCAGGATTTATATACCGCCCTGTCAGACAGAAAAGTCTCGAAAACATCAAAAAACAGATCGATGACCAGCTTACTTCCTCAGGATACGAAGAAATCTCACTTTCTTCCCTTTCAACCACGGATTATAAATACTGCACGGAAGCTATAAGCTATATTATGGAAGAATACGAAAACGACAAGATAAACGTATCCCTTCCTTCACTCAGAATCGACTCTTTCAGCCTCGGACTTGTAAACTCAATTCAGAAAGGCAGAATTATCCCCCTTACCCTTGCTCCGGAAGCAGGAAGCCAGAGAATGAGGGATATTATCAACAAAAACGTTACGGAAGAAGATATCCTCACAACTATGGAGCAGGCATTCCGCAACGGCTTCACAAAGATCAAACTGTATTTTATGATGGGTCTTCCCTTTGAAACAGACGAAGATGTCATCGCCATCGGAGAGTTGATGCAGAAGATAGTTGATATTTATTTCGGATTAAAGCTCAGACCGAAAGATCTGCAACTTTCCATTTCAGTTGCATGTTTTGTGCCGAAACCGCATACTCCGTTTCAGTTCTTCCCGCAGGACAGCAAAGAAGAATTTGACAGGAAGCAGAGACTTCTTATAGATAACGTAAACAGAAAAGTAAGACTCACCTATCACGACTCGTCAGTATCCGTAATGGAAGCAGCCTTTGCAAGAGGCGGCAGAGAACTCAATGATGTTATCATAGAGGCATACGAAAACGGATGTTACTTTGACAGCTGGGGAGATTATTATAAGGATGATGTGTGGGCACAGGCATTCCGCAAATTCGGCCTTGACCATAAAAAAATAGCATCCCGTGAATTCGCCTACGACGAAACAACGCCGTGGGACTTCATTGACATCGGCGTAACAAAGGAATTTTTCGTACGTGAAGCAAAGAAGGCAGAGAAAGCAACCACAACGAAAAACTGCTACGAATCCTGCGCAAACTGCGGAATAAACAAAGAAGGAGGAAAATGCGACTTTGAAGTATAGAATATGCTACGAAAAGAAAGATTCCCTCATTTTTATTTCACAGCTTGACCTGCAGAAAGTATTCCAGCGGGCGTTCAGAAGAACACGTATTCAGCTTGAATACACACAGGGCTTTCATCCGCACCCGAAAATGACATATTCACCTCCGCTGCCGCTGTTTGTGGCATCGAAGGAAGAATACCTTGATGTGGCGCTTGTGGGAGAGTTTGATGCGCAGGAAATAAAAGAGAGGCTCACAAAGACCCTTCCGAGAGATCTCATTATCGTAAGTGTGGAACCGGTTACAGAAAGCACGCCTTCCCTCTCCTCCATTCTCGTATGGGGAAATTATGAAATAATTCTCTGCGCGGAAGATGAAAATAAAGCGGCAGATGCGGCAAATGCACTCTCAGAATATATGAACGGCACAAAGGAGATACTTATTACAAAGCTAAACAAGAAAAAGCAGACAGTAACAAAAGATATCCTTCCTCTTGTGAAAAATTTCTCCGTAAGAAGTAACGGATGCGAAATAATCATCAACGCAGACCTCTCACTTCTGAATGACAGCCTTCTGAGTGCGGCAGTATTTACAGGTGCATTGAAGGATAATGTGACGGAAGCAAAAGAACTTGTGACAAAATCAATAACAAAACTTTCGGCAAAGATGTAAAAACAATACAATCAACCCGAAAAAATGCTACTTTTTGGGCATATAAGCTAAAAAAACATTTACCGATGATATACTTTATGCTATAATGCAGAGAGTGGTATAATCCAAGTAAGACAGATAAACGAAAGCGAGATAATTTAATATGGTAACAGCAGGTGATTTCAAAAACGGTATTACCTTTGAAATGGACGGAGATGTTTACGTAGTCGTAGATTTCCAGCACGTTAAACCGGGCAAAGGCAGTGCCTTTGTAAGAACAAAAATCAGAAACGTAAAAACAGGTGCTACTGTAGAAAGAACATTCAACCCGACGGACAAATTCCCGAAGGCTATGATCGAAACAAAAGAAATGCAGTACCTCTACAATGACGGCGAACTTTACTACTTCATGGACAACGAAACATACGATCAGGTTCCGCTTAACTATGCACAGGTAGAAGACGCTATCAAATACATCAAAGAAGACATGACAGCAACAATCAAATTCCACAAAGGCGAAGCTTTCAGCGTTGAAGCACCGAACTTTGTAGAACTTCTTATCACTGTTTGTGAACCGGCAGTTGCAGGCAACACAGCAACAGGTGCAACAAAACCGGCAACAGTTGAAACAGGCGCACTCGTTCTCGTTCCCCTCTTCGTAAACGAAGGCGATACAATCCGTATCGACACAAGAACAGGCGAATACATGTCAAGACTTAAATAATTAAAATGTATCAAAGACCCGACATTTGTCGGGTTTTTTTCAGATAAAACAAATATGAATATTTACATACCAAATTATTACAATAACTTCAGATGCATTGCCGACAAATGCACTCACAACTGCTGTATCGGATGGGAAATAGACATAGATGCACAGACTCTTGAAAAATACCGTACACACGAAGGTGTTCTTTCGGAAAGAATAAAAAAATGCATCACTGCCGACGGTGACACCGCCTCATTTATCCTTACGGAAGATGAGAGATGCCCGTTTCTGAATAAAAACAACCTCTGCGATATCTTCACACATATGGGGGAAGATTCTCTCTGTCAGATATGCACGGACCACCCCCGTTTCAGAAATTTCTTTACGGACAGAACCGAGATCGGCCTGGGCCTTTCCTGCGAAGAAGCAGCAAGGGTGATACTGACGAATAAGGATAAATTCACACTTCTCTCCGATGGAGATATGGACAAGGAAGATTTTACATTCGAAGAAATCGAGCTCATATTTCGCAGGAATGATATGATTGATATTCTTACGGACAGAGAAAAGAATATTTCTGACAGAATAAAGAAATTGCTGTTATATAATAACTGCTCTCTGCCCGACATATCTTTTACGCAGTGGGCAGATTTTATGTATTCTCTGGAAATTCTCGACGAAAGCTGGAAAAACTATATTGCGGTTCTTTATGAGTGTGATAATGATGATATGCTGACTTTCCCCACAGAATATGAAATGATGACGGAACAGCTTATTGTATATTTTCTGTATCGTCACCTTGCAGGCTCCCTCGATGACGGGTGTTTTTATGAAAGGGTACTGTTTTGTGTTATTTCTACAATCATAATAAATGCAATATGTAAAGCCGTCTCAGAACGACAGAAAGCCTTCTCCGAAAATGATTACATTGAAATATGCAGGCTGTATTCCCAGGAAATAGAATACTCTGAAGACAATACGGAAGCGTTTATTGATGAGATTTATGAGTATATTAACTCCTGATATACACAATGCGAATATGTGCGATTCAAGATTATAATATATAAACTTTTCGCATGTATAATCATTGCGCTGTTGCGTGTTTAGTTTATATATGCTATAATCAAGTCATAAAAACATAAAAGGAAGAGGAATAAATGACATTAAAAAAACTATCAGCAATACTACTTGTACTGTTACTCACACTTGGACTTTTTTCCTGCGGAGACGACACATCGGACATTCCCGTACTTGAAGTAACGGACAAAACATCATCTGAACTTGCATATGTGACAGATGACACCATAAAAGCAGGTTTCCCTGCGGACGAGTGGACGGGATTTGACTACACACTCCCCCTCACAGTAATGTACACACAGACAATGAATACACAGGGCGGAGCTGTAAATATCAACATCCAGAACCTTACCGCATTCCCGAAGAAACTCGATGAAGCTGCTCTGGAATCATTCAGAGGCTCTATTGAACAAAATATAGGATTTGCAGAAATCTCGGTTTTTGAACTTCGCAGACTGAACGATGAAAATGTAATTTATATCGAACTGGTGACGGTTATTAACGACGAACTCATTGATCAGGCGATCAAAAACGGTTTATTTACAGAAGCAGAGATCGATGCACTCGGCGGCAGAGAAGTCCTCAAGCAGACACCTCCCACAAATCAGATTGCACTGTACGCGGTTGTTGATAACAGGCTCTGTATGTATACAGGTACATACTACGAAGATTCACAGAAACAGGCGGTTTTGGATGTGATCAACGTAATGGTACAGACAACAGAAGTTTTTGAATAAACCCAAAAGCGATACTTCACGTATCGCTTTTTCATTCAGAATAAGATTTATCGGATATCAGACGAAAAAATACCCCTTACTGAAAGTAAGGGATATTTTTGTATTAATTTAACGGATTATCTGCTCCGGTTCATATTTATCGTACGCATACCACGCAAAATCCGATATTATCGGCGAAAGAGGCACTTTGACAAAATCAATATCACTTTTATTTCCGTCTTTGTCTGTCATATACACATTGTTTACTCTGAGATCTGTAGAGTCATACAGTTCGTAATGATAGCTGTAACCGTCATCGATGTAGAATACAAAATTTATTATTCTCGTTCCGCCGAGAGCGATCCACGGGAAATTGCCCCAGTCAGGATGTGCGGAACGGGCGATACGAGTATCGTCAAACATTTTATGTATAAAATCTATATCTTCTCTTTCGGAGAAAGTAAGCTTCTTTCCTGTGTCGAATCCAATCTCCACGCAAGTAACTTCATCGGAAGAAAAATCCACATAATCAACCGTATCTGCGGAAAAACAGACACACCAGATAATTGCCACTGTAATTACTGCAAGTATGGACAAAAGAACCTTTTCTCTTGTTGTAAATTTCCCCTTCATAATATTCCTCCTGACGGCTTTAAATTAAATTTCATATTATATCACCGAATAATATATCCCGCGAATGATATATATAACAAGCTCAAGAAATCCATAAATCTGCCAGAGAACCAACAATGCAAGCGCTGCAAGCAATGAATATAGAACCACATCTTTTGTTGTAAATTTCCCCTTCATCATTTTACCTCCGCATTGCTTATATTTAAATTATACATAAGATTTCCTTTCTTACCAATAAAAGTCAACACATTATTTTCATCAATGCATAAAATAACGAAAAATACAGATGCTATTACAAAATAAATTCACGGAAGGTAAACTTATGGACGATAAAACACGACTCAGGGAGGAATTTGACAAAGCTGTCCCTAAAGCAACCCCGAAACCGCCTTATGTAAAGCACGGAATTGCCGCATTCACAATCGGAGGAGGAATATGCGTTTTCTCACAGATACTGATAGATATATTCCAGGGATACGGCCTGAATTATACGGAAGCCTCCACAATTCAGACAATAATTCTTATATTCCTCACAGCACTTCTTACAGGTCTCGGCATATTCGATAAAATAGGAAGAGTTGCAGGAGCAGGGACATTCGTTCCCATTACGGGCTTTGCAAACTCCATCGTTTCCTGCGCTATGGAATTCAAGTCAGAAGGATTTATTTTCGGTCTGGGAGCAAATATGTTTAAGGTTGCGGGCCCGGTACTCGTTTATGGTATCACCTCGAGCTGGATAGTGGGAATAATCTATTACATTTACCTTATGGTATCTTAGGAGGATATATGGCAAAGAAAATCGGAGAACAGACTATAGTTTTTGATGAAAAGATTTCCATTTCGCAGACAGCATCCGTTGTCGGACCTATGGAGGGGCAGGGACTTTTAGGGAATGATTTTGATCTTGTGGTGAGTGATGACTGCCTCGGCGAAAGCACCTTCGAAAAAGGCGAATGTATGATGCTGAAAACAAGCATTGATACACTTATGAGAAAGGGAAAATTTACCCAGAGCGACATTGATATAATCATCGGAGGAGATCTTCTCAATCAGCTCATAACGACCACTTTCACGGCACTTAACTATGATATGATGTACTGGGGAATATATTCTGCCTGTGCATCATTTGCGCAGGCTCTGCAGATCGGCTCAACTGCGATAGAATCGGGAGCTGTCAACAGGGTCATTGCCTGCACATCAAGCCATTTCAGCACGGCAGAACGACAATACCGCACGCCCCTTGAGCTGGGAAGTCAGTCAAAATCAACTGCGCAGAGAACGGTAACCGGCGCCGGATGCGTGAGCCTTGAAAAAGGTGGCAGCGGTCCTTATATAACACACATGACCATCGGGAAAATCGTGGATTTCGATCAGAAAGATGCGGCAAATATGGGTACGGCCATGGCACCTGCGGCGGCGCACACCATACTCAGGCACTTCAGGGATACAGGAACATCATTTGATGATTATGATATGGTATATACGGGAGACCTTGCGAAGATAGGGCTTGACATTCTTACGGATATTCTCACAATGGAAGGATATAATCCATGCGGAAGGCTGAACGACTGCGGGCATATGATATACGACACAACAAAACAACACGCAGAAACAGGAGGAAGCGGAGCAGGATGCTCTTCGAGTGTCTTTGCAGGGCATATTTACAGGAAATTAAAAAATAAAGAACTTGAAAAGATACTGTTTGTTCCTACAGGAGCGCTTTTATCAACAGTATCTTCTTATCAGAAAAATTCCATTCCGTCAATAGCTCATGCGGTGGTGATCTCAAACAAGAAAGGGAAACAAAATGCTTGATATTATAGTAGATTATATACCTGTATTCATCGTCGGCGGAATACTGTGCCTTATTGCGCAGATAGTTATTGATAATACGAAGCTCGTTTCCGGGCAGATCCTCGTAATATATATTACCTTAGGCGTAATCCTCACAGCTATCGGCATATACGAACCTATAGCAAAATTCGGAAAAGCCGGAGCTACAGTACCCCTTACAGGATTCGGCTATTCCCTCGTAAAAGGCACAATTTCCGCAATTCATAAAAATGGCTTTATCGGAATATTTACAGGCGGACTGACAGCAACCGCCGGAGGTATATGTGCGGCTATAGTATTCGGTTTTATTATGGCCCTCCTCGGACGGGCAAAGACGAAGATGTAAACTGCAGATTTTTCTGTGATATTCTTTATTTTCCCCCGGTATGATGATAAAATATAAAAAAACATTCCGGAGGGAACATAAATGAAGATCCTGTTGATTTTATTATCTGCAGTCATACTCATCGGTATAATATGCTTTTTCATCGCAAATTATCTTGTGCATTTTGTACTTGACAGAAAAATGGAGCATAAAGAAGGACTCGAAAGCCTCTCCACAGATCCGGATGAGCTTGCTTATGCAGTTACTGTCATCGGCGGAAGCAAAGAATGGAAAGAATTTTTCTATAAAAACGCAGAAGAAAGAACTGTTAATGCCTTTGATGGTACGGAACTCTTCGGATACTTCCTCAAAGCCGACTCTCACAAATACGCAATTCTGTGCCACGGCTATACGAGCGATCTTTCCGGTATGCTCGGTAAAGCGGAGCATCTTTACAAAGACAATTTCAATATACTCGCAGTTGATGCAAGAGCACACGGAAAAAGCGGCGGCAGATTCAGAGGTATGGGCTGGCTTGAAAGGCTTGACATAAAACTATGGGCAGAGGAGATTATAAAAAGCGACCCTCAATCCAAAATAATCCTTTTCGGTCAGTCAATGGGAGCCGCAACGGTTCTGAACACCGTAGGTGAAGAAGATCTTGCTGAAAATGTCCGCCTTGCAATCTCCGACTGCGCATATCTCGGCGTATGGGAAGAATTTTCCCTTCAGCTCAAGGTAAGATATCACCTTCCTGCATTTCCCATTATGCACATTGCAGACATTATCAGCAGAAAAAAAGCCGGGTATACATTCAGCGAAGCATCGCCTCTTTCCCAGATAAAAAAATGTAAGATCCCGGTACTTTTCATCCACGGTGAAGACGACGATTTTGTGCCATTTTCTTTCCTGGACGAATTATACAATGCCGCAAACGTACCTAAAGAAAAAATGAGCGTAAAAGGTGCGAGACATTGCATGTCCGAAGTAATTGAAAATGAAAGATACTGGAAGACAATCGACAACTTCATAGAAAAATATCTGTAAATGGCAGTCGCACTGCCATTTTTATTTTGTGTCTCAATATTATAAAAAAACCACCGGAAAAATCCGATGGTATATAAAGCTCATTAAGCAAGAGCTTCTTTAGCTGTTTCAGCGAGAGCTGTGAATGCAGCTGCATCGTTCATAGCGAGGTCAGCGAGCATTTTTCTGTCGATGTTTACGCCTGCAACTTTAAGGCCGTGCATCATTCTTGAGTAGCTGAGGTCGTTGAGTCTTGCAGCAGCGTTGATTCTTGCGATCCAGAGTTTTCTCATATCTCTCTTTTTCTGCTTTCTGCCTGCAAATGCGCTTCTCTGTGCTCTCATTACAGCTTCTGTAGCTGAACGATAAAGCTTCGATTTAGCACCGTAGTAACCTTTAGCCTGTTTCAATACTTTTTTATGTTTTCTTTTTACGTTAATGCCTCTTTTAATTCTAGCCATTTCTTATATCCTCCTTAAACTTAATTATCTTACGATAATCTGACCGATTCTCTTAGAGTCAGCTTTGGAAATGTAGCCGCCTTTTCTGAGCTTACGGAGTCTTTTTGTTGTTTTCTTGTTGAGGATATGGTTCTTCATAGCGCTTGAACGCTTGATCAATCCTGATTTTTTTCTTTTGAATCTCTTAGAAGCACCTCTGTGCGATTTCATTTTAGGCATGAAAATTTCCTCCTGAGTATTTCGTATTCGTTATGATTGTTTTTTTGGTGCAAGATACATTACATAGCTGCGACCTTCCATTTTAGGCGGTTTTTCCACTACACAAGTATCGCCGAGCATATCCTTGATCTTGAGAAGCAAGGTCTTGCCGGTTTCTGTGTAAGACATTTCTCTTCCTCTGAAGCGAACAGACACTTTTACTTTGTTGCCGTCTTCAATGAACTTGGAAATAGCCTTTACTTTGACCTGAAGATCGTGATCCTGAACTCTGACAGAAGTCCTTACTTCTTTGATTTCTGTCACTTTCTGGTTCTTTTTGGATTCTTTTTCTCTTCTTGCCTGTTCGTAACGGAACTTTCCATAGTCAAGTATCTTACATACAGGCGGCTTTGCGTCCGGAGAGACTTTTACAAGGTCGAGTTCTCTTTCATCAGCGATTACCTGAGCTTCTCTTGCAGACATAACTCCGAGCATTACGCCGTTTTCGTCGATAACTCTGATCTCTTTATCCCGGATCTGTTCGTTGATCTGAAATTCTTTAATGCGAATTCACCTCCGTAAAAAAATAAATAGGTCGCAGAAAACTGCAACCCATATATTGATACGCATACGCATTGTGGCAATATATTTGACCTTACAACCTTAGTCGGAAGGTGAGAAGCAATTTCTTCTGCTTTACATAACGCAAGTATTTTAGCATATAAATATGCTTCTGTCAACATATTTGCCACTATATTTCAATTATTTTTTGCTGTATTTATCGCATTATCACGCAGATACCGCCCAACACAGCACAAACGAATTCTGTACGGCTTTAAGCGAAGTATAAATTTTCGCAGGCAAGGCGGCTTGCAAGTCGGACGTGCGTGGTTTACTTGCAGTAAATGAGCACGGGCAACGCCGCAAACAACACAGCATGCGGAAATTCAGACGAGCATTAATTGCGGACCTTGCGTAAAAAATCCTTTGTACGGTCATTCTGCGGATTGTCAAATACATCTTCCGGAGTTCCTTCTTCTACGATATATCCGCCGTCCATGAAAATAACTCTTGTTGCAACTTCCCTTGCAAAGCTCATTTCGTGAGTTACAACGACCATTGTCATACCTTCGTTTGCAAGATCTTTCATTACTTCAAGAACTTCACCTACAAGCTCCGGGTCGAGGGCTGACGTAGGTTCATCAAAGAGCATAATGTTCGGTTCCATACAAAGAGCACGGGCGATAGCGACCCTCTGCTGCTGTCCGCCGGAAAGACGTGACGGATATTCGTTTGCTTTATCTGCAAGGCCTACTTTTCCGAGAAGTTCCATCGCCTTTTCTTTTGCTTTTGTTCCGTCGACTTTTTTTACTGTCATAGGAGCAAGCATAAGGTTTCCAAGGACTGTTTTGTGCGGGAAGAGATTGAATCTCTGGAACACCATCCCGAGATCTTCGCAAAGGGCAATGACTTCCTTCTGCGGAAGGTTCAGTTTGTCCGCACCGCTTTCATCACGGTCAGCAACGAGCTTTTCTTCTATGTATATTTTACCGCTTGTAAGGATTTCAAGCTGATTCAGACAACGCAGAAGTGTACTTTTCCCGGACCCTGACGGACCGATGATACATACAACTTCACCTTTCTGTACTTCAAAATCGATTCCCCTGAGAACTTCAAGTTCACCGAAATGTTTTTTAAGATTTTCAACACGGATCATTGACATAACAATACCCTCCTACTCATACTTTCCGGCAACTTTTTCAAGCTTGTCGAAAATTATCGTGGACAAAGATGTGAAGAAGAGATAAATCGCACCACCATAAAGATAGTACACCCACTCCCCTGTTCCGGCGAATTGTTTTGACGTTCTTACTACTTCCGTAATACCGATAGTTGAAACGAGAGATGTATCCTTGAGGATTGTCGTGAACTCGTTACAGAAAGGTGGAATAAGTCTCTTTATTGTCTGCGGTACGATGACTTTCATCATAGTCTGGGATTTTGTCATACCGAGAGCCTGGGCAGCTTCCCACTGTCCTTTGTCGATGGATTCAATGCCCGAACGGATAACTTCCGATGTATAAGCTGCCGTATTGAGAGAAAGGGCAACAATACCTGCAATAAACGGCTCCCAGTTACGGAGAATCTGCCCTGTGATGTCCTTATAAATAATAGGAATGGCAAAGTTGATCATAAGCATCTGCAGAAACAGCGGAGTTCCTCTGATGATCCATGTATAGAACCAAGCAAAACCCTTGAGTATCTTATTTTTGGACATTCTCATTACCGCAATGAAGAATGCCAGCACGAGACCGATTGAAATACTCAGGAATGTGAGCTTCAAAGTCATTAATGTTCCTTCAAGGAACAACTGCATTTGTTGTGGTGTCATATATAATACCTCTGAATAAAATTATTTGCGTATTACGGATAAAATTTAAGGGGCTTTTCAGCCCCTTAAATCAGCTTTTAGTATTGTTTTATGTATTTTTCAGACTGATTTTGACTATTCTACAGATACGAGATTCATATCAATGTTCTGTGTAAGGTCTGTACCTACATATTTTTCTGAGAGCTTAGCGAGTGTGCCGTCAGCTACGAGTTCAGCGAGAGCGCCGTTGAGAGCTTCTGTAAGTTCGTCGTTGCCGTATGCAACTGCGATAGCCATCGGTTCGTTTGTGAGTTTTGCGTTTGAAATGTCGAATTTGTCGTCATTTGCGTTTACGTATGCAACTGCTACTGATGCGTCTGCAACTACTACATCGAGCTGGCCAGCTTCGAGACCGAGGAATGCCTGCTGTACGCTGTCATATGCTGTGAGTTCAAAGTCGATACCGTCTTCGTTTTTGTATTTCTGAGCAGCGATGTCAGCTGTTGTCTGGAACTGAACACCTACTTTAAGTCCTGCAAGATCTTCCGGCTGATTTACGTTTGTAACGCCTTCACGAACGATAATATACTGACCGTTGTTCATATAAGCTTCTGAGAACTGCATCTGCTGTGCATCGATTCTTTCCTGTGTTACAGAAACGCCTGAGCAAACTGCATCATAGTGGCTTGCTGAGAGACCCATGAAGATACCGTCCCAAGCCATTTCAACGTATTCGATTTCTACGCCGAGTTTTTCACCGATTGCTGCCATCATTTCAACGTCGAAGCCTACGAGTTTGCCGTTTTCATCTTTGTATTCCATCGGCGGATATTCAGCTTCCATAGCTACCATAAGCTTACCTTCGTTGATAAGGCCGTATTTGTTTGCTTTTGCGTCGTCTCCGCCGCAAGCTGCGAGAGAGAAGATCATAAGAGCTACGAGACAAAGTGCAAATATTTTTTTCATAATTTTCTTTCCTTCCGTAAATTGGTTAATATTTTTTCGATAGGTGTAATATACTACCGTTTTCAGGTTTTGTCAATAGTTTTATGCAAAAAAATTCATAAAAATGCATAAAATCTCTTTCATCCATATCCCCAATATACTTTTTATTCATTTTTATACACATTACGCGCTTATTATGCACACATACACCGCACATATGCATTGAATATGCACGTCAAATTATGCATATATGCATTTATTCAAATATGGCGTCTATATAACTGTCAACATCAAATGTTTCTATATCATCAACACCTTCACCCACACCAACATACCAGATGGGAATCTCACTTGTTGATGCGATTGCAAGGATAACGCCGCCTTTTGCGCTTCCGTCAAGCTTTGTTACGATTATTCCGTCGGGCTTTTTCATTTCGGAGAAGCTTTCGAGCTGTACAAGGGAATTCTGCCCGCTCATAGCATCGAGGATTACAAGTGAATAAAGGTTATAATCCCCTTTGTTCTTCTCGCACACACGGTACATCTTTTCAAGCTCGTTCATGAGATTTTTCTTGCTCTGAAGTCTGCCTGCAGTATCGCATATTATTACATCGTATCCCTTTGCATGACCTGAGGAAAGCGCATCAAAGATAATTCCTGCCGCGTCCTGTCCTTCCTGGCTTTTGATAATGGGAACATCAAGTCTTTCCGCCCACACCGCAAGCTGTTCACTTGCTGCCGCACGGAATGTGTCCGCTGCAGCTAAAAGAACACTCTTGCCTTTATTTTTATACATATTCGCAAGCTTTGCGATACTGGTTGTCTTTCCTACTCCGTTAACGCCACTGACGAGGATAATTGCCGGAGTTTCAACCGGTTCATCACCGGGGACTTTTGCTTTTTCGTTGAGAAGATCACTTGCGCTTCTCTTTACGGCATCTATTACAGCTTCTTCATCTTTGAGCTGACCGCGTGAAAGGTATTCCCTTGAGGAATCGATTATTTTTTCGGCAATGGGAAATCCTACATCCGCAAGAACGAGTATCTCCGTAAGTTCTTCATAAAGATCTTCATCGATCTCACCTGTGAATGCACCCTTGATCCTTTCCATAAGGGTCTTTTTCGTCTTTAAAAAGCCTTTTTCCATTTTGTCGTTTTTCATAGCAATTCCCCTTTCTCGTTAATATCCGTAAGCTTTACGGAAAGTATCTTTGTTATGCCGTCGCTGTTCATCGTCGCCCCATAAAGCACATCACAGTTTTCCATGGTCTTTTTCTTATGGGTGATAATAACAAACTGATTGTCTTTCTTTATAGACGCAAGATATTCGCAGAATCTGACTACATTCGCATCGTCAAGCGCAGCATCGATTTCGTCCAGAACCGTAAACGGCGAAGGCTTGATACGCAGTATTGCGAAAATAAGCGAAATGGCCGTCATAGTCTTTTCTCCGCCGGAAAGTGAAGAAATATTTTTCAGCTTCGTTTTCGGCGGCTGTGCGATGATGTCAACGCCGGAGTTGAGTATATCATCCGGATCCGTAAGTACAAGGCGTGCTTCGCCTCCGTTAAAGAGTTCACGGAATACTGTATTGAATTCCTTCTGTATGACAGCAAATTCCCTTTTGAACTGAATAAGCATATTTTCGGAAATATCACTTATTATGCCCCTGAGTTCTTCGGAGGATTTTATAAGGTCATCTCTCTGCATACACATATCCTCAAAGCGGCTTCTTTCGTTTGCGTATTCGTCGATAGCATCTGCATTTATATTGCCGAGCTTTTTGATACGTTCTTTAAGAGAACCCACATTCTGCAGGGCTTCCCCAAGATCCGCTTTTGAGATGACATGGTTCATCTCTTTCGCGAGAGAATATGTAATTTCGTAATCCTCAAGCATATTCTGCGCAAGGTTGTCTATCTGAAGTGATATTTTATTCACTTCATTCTGCACTTTACCCAGTTTTTCCACTACCACAGATTTATCCGCAAAGAGCGATGTAATAACTTCGCCTACAGACGAATCTTCATCTTTCAGAGAAGATATATCTTCACGCAGTGTTCTTTCTGAATTTCTGAGAGAATTTCTTTTCTCGTCTGCAGAAGATTCCCTGAGTTCATATCCGGATATTATACTGTCAAGATGTGCGCTTCCCGATACGGTCTCGGAAATAAGCTTTTCCTTTTCGAGGATTTCTTTTTTGTTTCTTTCGATTCCCTCTTCCGTCTCACGGATATTTTCAAGCGTGAAATTAATACTCTGTGTCTTGTTTGAGAGAGCAGCTCCCGCTTCATTTGCTTCGTTTATTGCCGCGAAGACCGCATCTCTTGCGGAGCTGTCCGATTCTTCCTTCCCGGAAGAAAGTTCATCAATATATCTGAGGGACTCCTCTATCATTCCGGCAAATTCCGAAAGCTGAATATTGCAGAGTTCCTCCAGAGAAATCATCTCCGTTATTTTTTTATTGACAGATGCTATATCCGATTCAGTTTCACGGATCTTATCTTTTATACTCTTCTGTGACAGCTCAAACTCCGTATATTTCTCCCTGACAGAAAGATATTCCGCCTGGCAGTCATCATAGTCCGCTTTTGCATTTTTGTATTCTTCCGCACAACCGCTTCTTTCGGAAAGAAGCTTGTCATATTTATCCTTCATGAATGCGATCTCTTTTTCAAGAGTCTGTATCTCTGCTTTTCTTGAGAGGACTCCGCTGTCTTCGTTTTTGCTTCTTCCGCCGACCATAGCTCCGCCGGAAAGGATAACATCCCCGTCGAGAGTTACTATCTTGTTTCTGTGAGCAAGACGGGAAGCGATTTTATTTGCGTTGTCAAGATTATCCGCTACAACCGTCCGATAAAGCACATTGTCTACTATCTGCCTGAATTCATCATCACACGAAACAAGCTCCACCGCAAGTCCGATGTATCCGGGCATTTTTTTCACATCTTCGCTTATATTGAATTTCGATGATGTAACGATATTGCGGGGCATGAATGTCAGCCTTCCCCATTTGTTCTTTTTAAGAAGCTCAATGGCACGGGAAGCAACTTTCTCATCGGAGGTGATTATATATTCAATGGCACCACCGAGAGCCTTTGATACTGCTTCCGCATATTCCGGCTCATGCCTTACGACTTCCCCGAGAATGCCTCTGATGCCCTTTGCGAAATACTCATCGTTCTTTTTAAGCTCATCGATTTTCTTTACCGCATTTTTATAACCCTGCAGGCTTTCGTCAAATCCTTTTAACAGGTTCAGTCTTGCCTGTTTTGTCTGCATTGCAGTAAAAACTTCGCTTATATCATCACGGAGACTTTCGCCTTTTGCGGTGATGTTATCTACAGATGCCTTCTTATCTTTCATACTCTCTTCAAGAGATGAAAGTCTTGATGCATATTCATTCTCTGCAAGAAGTTTTCTGTCATTTTCTGCCTGAATTTCTTTTGCAGAGAGATTTGCTTCGTATTCCTCACGGGATACAACAGCATTTTCGCATCTGAGACGGATCTTTGCCTCTTCTTCCCTGAGAGAGAGAAGTTTTTTATTTTCTTCGTCAAGCTTTCTGCTGAGCTCCCGGATATTTCTTTCCGATTCTTCATGCTTGGCACGGAGTTCTTCGCTTATTCTGCGTTTTTCTTCGTAAACCGCAGAAAGGGCCGCTTCTTCTTCCCTGAGTTTTGCGAGACTTTCTTTCAGAGATGCTTTCTTTTCGGAAAGTTCACCGGCGGATTTGTTAAGGTATTCAACTTCTGCAGAAATAACCTGTATCTTGCCTTCGTTTACGCTCTTTTCCTTCTTCGCATCGGAAAGAATGCCTGAGATCTTTTCATATTCACTTTCCGCTTCTGCAAGTTCCGAAGAAAGGATAAGAAGAGCATCTTCCTTTCCGTTGATTTTCATGCGGAGTGATTCCTTCTTTTCTTCGTTCTCCGAAATCTGACGTGAAATATCCTCAAGAGATTCTTCTATTGCTGCTTTTGCCTTATTTTCATTTTCAAGGCTTTCACTGAGCATATCTGTCCGTGAAACAAAAATTGCAACTTCGATATCCCTGAGCTGTGTGGAAAGCTCGCGGAAAGTCTCTGCCTTCTGCGCCTGCTTTTTAAGATTGGGCAGTCGGGATTCTATTTCCGATATTATATCCGTAATACGATATAAATTCGCCGCCGCTTTTTCAAGCTGTTTTTCGGCTTCGATCTTTCCTGATTTATATTTGACTATACCTACGGCTTCTTCAATAAGAAGTTTTCTTTCCTGCGGGGAGTTGTTTACTACGGATTCGATCTGTCCTTGTCCGATGATTGAATACCCTTCCCTGCTGAGTCCCGTATCCATCAGAAGTTCCTGAATGTCTTTAAGACGGCATTTTGTCTTGTTTATAAGATATTCACTTTCCCCTGAACGGAACAGCCTTCTTGTGATGGCTATTTCGTCATAATCTATTCTGAACATTCCGTCGGAGTTATCCAGAATGAGACTGACCTGCGCATATCCCAGGGCACGTTTGTTCTCCGTTCCGGAAAAGATAATATCTTCCATTTTTCCCACACGGAGAGATTTTACTCTCTGTTCACCGAGCACCCACCTTACAGCATCAACGATGTTGCTCTTTCCGCTGCCGTTAGGACCGACGATTGCCGTTACAGGGCTTGAAAAATCCACTATTATCTTTTTTCCGAAGGATTTGAATCCGAATATTTCTATACTTTTAAGTCGCATATATCCTCTTATCAGTCTATCACACCGAGTGCTTTAAGTGCGCGGTTTGCAGCACTCTGCTCAGACTGCTTTCTGCTGTGTCCACTGGCTGTCTCATAGAATATTTCTCCGATGACCGCCCTTGAATAAAATGTCTGATCGTGTTCAGGGCCTTCCACTTTTACAAGTTCGTATGAAAGCGGCTTCTGAATATTAGCCTGAACATATTCCTGCAGAGTAGTCTTATAATCATAAGTCAGTCTTCCGCTCATTGCCTTTGTGATAATATCAGAAAGGGATCTCATCACAAAATCCCTCGCATTTTCATACCCGCCGTCAAGATATATTGCTCCGACGACACTTTCATATGCGTCAGCTATAATATTTTTTTTATCTCTGCCACCGCTGAGCAATTCACCTCGTCCGAGAATCAGATACTGATTCAGCTCAAGGGGCATTGACGCAACGTGCAATGAATCCGTACAAACAATCAAAGAGCGAAGCTTAGAGAGTGAACCTTCGTTTTCTGAGGGAAGACTCACATAAAGATGATCGCTGATTATTATCTGAAGAACAGCATCACCAAGAAACTCTAATCTCTGATTGCTCGTATTTTTATGTTCATTCATTGCAGACGAATGTGTCATGGCATTTATAAGAAGATTTTCGTTTTTAAACTTATAACCTATATTTTTTTCCAGAACAGAAAAATCCATTTGTACCTCCGTATATTTTGCAATGTAAACTCTTTCCGGAAAATTAATTTCCGGAAAGAGTATTTATTCTTTTCCCGGGAAATATTTCATCCCGTTATTTCACATGCTTACGCAAGTTTTCTCTCTACATACTCAACAACATCATTGATCGTAAAGAGCACTTCAGCATCCTCATCCGGGATATCAATATTGAACTCATCTTCAACTGACATAATAATCTCAACCATATCAAGGGAATCCGCTCTGAGAGAATCCATGATATTTGCTTCGGGATCTATCTCATGTTCCTGCACTCCCATCTGATCGCATGTAATTTCTATTACTTTTTTCAGAATATCGTTCATATTTTCACCTTTATTACACCATTTTTTCAAGCATATTCACAACATCGCCCACAGTTGCTATCTTTTCAAGATCTTCATCCGCAACAGTGATATTGTATCTGTCCTCAATCTGAACCACGAGTTCCATAATTTCAAAAGAATCCGCTTCAAGATCTTCGTCAAATCTTGACTCCATAGTGATCTCGCTTATATTTATGTCCAGCTGTTCAGCTATAATTTCTCTTACTGTTTCAAACATAAATTTCTCCTCGTTTTTTATTTTGCATCATATGCAATATGAATATTGTAGCACGGATAAAGCTTTTTACAAACAAAATCCTTTCATACCACAAAATAATCGTATTTTTATTCCGCATTTTCTGCGTCTGATTCTTTCATTGCCGCAAATGTTTCCCTTGCATCATGTAAAAATCCGCTTTCAACAAATTCCGCAGCTTTTATAATGGCATTTTTAATGGCAAGAGCATCACTTGAGCCGTGAGCCTTGAACACTGCCCCGTCAATTCCGAAAAGAGGAACACCTCCTGTATTTGACGGATCGAATGAAGCAAATGCCTTCTCAAGGTCTTTCTTTATGAGCGCTCCCGCAACGAGATTCTTGGCATTTTGTTTAAGGACACTCTTGAGAGTACTTACTGCGAATTTAAGCGATCCCTCCGCTGTTTTGAGGATCATATTTCCCGTAAACCCGTCACAGACGATAATATCCGCTTTTCCTGCGAAAAGATCTTTCATCTCAATATTTCCCAGGAAATTATCTGCCTTTTCCTTGAGCAGTGCGTGAGCTTCCTTATAAAGAGGAGCTCCCTTGCTTTCTTCTGTTCCGTTGTTTGCAAGGGCGACTTGCGGAGATGCCACATTCATGACCTTCTGCATATACAGGCTTCCCATCTTGGCAAACTCGAGAAGATGCTGTGCCTTGAATTCCGTATTTGCTCCGTTGTCCATTAACAGTACAGGTTTTACTCCGTAAAGGACTACACCAAGCGCAGGGCGTTTTACGCCTTTTATTCTGCCTGCAAACATAGATGCACCGGCAAGGATAGCTCCCGTACTGCCTGCGCTTACAAATGCACAGTCATCTTTTCCCTTTATTTCTTTGCAGCCAAGAACGATGGAAGAATTTCTCTTTGATCTTACGGCTTTTATGGGATCTTCACTCATGTCTATGACTTCAGGTGCATGGAGGATCTCAAAACTGTTTTCTCCTTCTCCCCGGCGTGAAAGTTCTTCCTTTATTATATCTTCATCGCCGACAAGTATTATGTCGTAATTTTTATCACGTTTTGCCATTACGGCACCTTTTATTATCTCCTGAGGGGCATTGTCTCCGCCCATCACATCAAGATATATTTTCATAAAAACCTCCGCATACAGAAAAAGGCAGATTGCTCAAACAACCTGCCCAAAATTCTAATTATTCTTCGTCCATTTCGAGAACCTGTTTGCCTCTGTATCCACCGCAAACCGGGCATACTCTGTGCGGCAACTTCATTTCTCCGCATGAGCATACTGACATAGCGGGTGAAGTCAGTTTGAAATTAGCTCTTCTTTTATTTGTTCTGGACTTTGACTGTTTTCTCTTCGGTACTGCCATTTCCGTCACCTCCTGCTCTATTCTCATCCTCCCGCATAAAGCCGGAGATTTTAGCGTTTTACTCTAACACAGTATGTTATTATACTTTTATTTTGCCTTATTGTCAAGATAAACAATGCTTTTTAAAAACATTTTTTGTACCATAAACAAACCTTCGACAAGATAAAATCCACATACCGTATACTGTCTGAGCCTGCTTGTCCGAAAAACTTATTAGAGTTTTTCTACGAGTTCTTTAGTATCAAGAGCGATCATGAGTTCTTCATTTGTCGGAACTACCATTACTTTAACTTTTGAGTCCGGTGTGTTGATGAAGAGTTCTTCGCCTCTCTTAGCGTTTTCTGTTTCGTCGATTTCGATTCCGAGGAATTCAAGACCTTCAAGAATTCTTGTTCTTGCATATGCAGAGTTTTCGCCTACGCCTGCTGTGAAGAGGATTGCATCCAGTCCGCCGAGAGCTGCTGCGTACTGACCGATTGTCATACGAACTCTGTAGTAGAAGATATCAAGAGCGAGTCTTGCACGGTCGTTACCTTCGTTCATAGCTTTTTCAACGTCTCTGAAGTCGTTTGAAACGCCTGATACACCAAGGATACCGCTCTTCTTGTTGAGGATTGTGTCAACTTCGTCTACTGTGTAGCCTTCTTTGTCGCAAAGGAACTTAACAACAGCCGGGTCAACCGTACCACTTCTTGTACCCATGCAAAGACCATCAAGCGGAGTAAGACCCATTGATGTATCCATTACTTTGCCGTCAAGTACTGCTGCGCAGCTTGCGCCGTTGCCGAGGTGGCATGTAACGAGTTTGAATTTATCTGTACCGAGCATTTCCTGGGCTCTCATTGTTACATAACGGTGAGATGTGCCGTGGAAGCCGTATTTTCTGAGCTGGTGTTTTTCAAAATATTCATACGGGATCGGGTAAAGATAAGCGTAATCCGGCATTGTCTGATGGAAAGCTGTATCAAATACTGCTACCTGCGGAACTCCCGGAAGGATTGCTTCGCAAGCACGGATACCGATAAGGTTTGCCGGGTTGTGGAGCGGTCCGAGGGGAACACATTCTTCGATTGCTGCGAGAACGTAATCATTGATGATTGCGCTTTCTGTGCATTTCATACCGCCGTGGAGTACTCTGTGACCAACTGCGTCGATTTCTTCCATAGATGTGATAACGCCGCATACCGGGTCAACGAGTCTTTTGAGAACGAGCTCGATTGCTACCTGATGATCAGGGAACGGCTGTTCTGAATATACTTTTTCTTTACCTGTCGGTTTATGTGTCAACTGACCGATTCCTGTCATGCCGATTCTTTCAGCAAGACCTGAAGCGAGAACATCCTGTGTGTCCATGTCGATAAGCTGATATTTGAGTGATGAACTACCACAGTTTACAACTAAGATTTTCATGAAAATCGATTCCTCCGAGTTTGATTTTGTGATTTTACTTGTTAACCACATTATTATATATTAATATTACCGAAAATGGAAGGGGAAATTATCAAAAAAGTGTCCGTATTTTGTCTGATTTTGCGTTAAAAAAGAGAAAAATGCTGATTTAATATAAAAAGCCGTGATATTCACGGCCTGAAAGTCATTATTCTTCTTTCTCGAAATTATCCGCAGAAACTCCGCATACAGGACAGATTTCCGGAGGATTTTCACCGAAATGTGCATGTCCGCAAATGAGACACACCCATTTTGTATTCATTCCGTCCGCTACTGATTCCGCCTCTGCCGTAAATTCTTCAGAATTTACAAGAACCGAGATTTCATCAGCAACCTGTGCGGCTTTTTCAAGATCAAGTTCTCCCATATCCTTGATTTCCATTCCCGTAAGCTCGCTGAATTTATCCAGCAATGCCCTTTCTTCCGGGGAAAGAGTATCAACCCTGAGCTGACCTGTCACAAAGAATTTGTTGAATGTCTTCGACGGATAGTTTTTGTTGATTTCTTCTGCTACAACCGGGAATTCCTGCTCGGAGAACAAACCTTCACCCACAAGAATCACATTCTTGTTTTTCAACTGTTCCTTTACCCTGCCAAGATACAGTTTTGTAAGCTGTGCAGTATACGGACCTCTGAAGTTAAATACGAGTATAATATTATTTATTTCTCTGAGATCTTCCGCCTCAAACGGAGTATCAACATTTATGTATTTGCAACCGAGTTTGTCCGCTATTGTCTGAGCAACTTTCTTTGCACTTCCGTGAAATGTTTCGTAAGTCACTATGGAATTATTCATATTATGCCTCCTTATAAATACATCAAAAGCCTGTCCCGCTCTGTGTGAAAATTATATCATAAAAACAAATATAAATCCACCGGATAATTGATATCATTCCTCCAATAATCAGTTCACAGTCCGGGTAACAGTATTATCATACGAACACAAAAGACCGTCATCTGACGGTCTTTGAAATATACTGATACTAATATTACAGAACTGCTTTTCCTTCTGCAACGAGTTTGTCGTAGTTTTTACGTGATGCTGCATAGAGCTTGTCACGAAGAACTGCCGGACCTGTTACGCTGATGAAGCAACGGTTGTCAGCACCGATACCTGTGATGAATTCTTCAACTGCAGCATCCATTTCTTCTTCTGTTGCATCCATCGGAAGATCGATGTTTGCTGTGAATACGAACTGGCCGTTGTCATAGAGCTTTTTGAGCTTAGCTTTGTCGTTAAGCGGCTGTCCGCCCCAGCTTGCGAAACCTGCTTCGATGATCATCGGAACGAACGGTTCGATGAATCCGCAGGAGTGAAGATCTACCGGAAGACCGAGAGATTTGCAGTGATCCATGATTTCCTTTACATACGGGAAGATCATTTCACGGTATGTTTCTGTGGAGAATGCCTGAGCTTTCTGTGTACCCCAGTCATCGTTGAAGTTTACATATACCGGATCGATATATTTTTTGATGTTTGAGTATGTTTTCTTATGTACTTCAACAACTGTTCTGAAGAAACGGTGTACATGTTCCTGCTGATCTTCGTCGATAAGAGCAACTACAGCGCCTTCATAGTCCATGCATGCGATAAGTCTTTCAAAGAGGCATCCCGGTACTGTTACATAATCAGCAAGTCTCGGATGACCTTTGTCTTTTCTTTCTTCAACGAAACCTTCCCAGTCCCAGCTGTCCGGATCGGGGATAGTAACACATTCTTCCCATTTTGAGATATCCGTAACTTTCGGATTGCCCGGTTTTACCATAGCGCCGCCTGCTGCCGGTACAAATACCCATTCAATACCGTATCCGTCAATTCCGCCGCCTGCTCCGAAGGGGCTTCTTGCAACGTTTTCCGGGTCGCAGGAAACTTTGAAGTTGAGCTGTTCGCCGTTTGTGAACGGTGCCCACATCGGTGTTTTTCCTTCGTACATCATTCTGATGTTGTCTTTCGGAAGGATAGGTGTGTCATAAAGAGGGATACCCGGAGCATCGCCTCTGCCCGGAAGTACTTCTACAGGTGTTAATTCACTGATATCAAATTTTTTATCCAATCCCATGTTGTTCTCCTTAATAATTATACTTGTATTCTTATTATACCATTGATGCATTTTCTTAACAATACGAAGAATTAAAAAAATATACTTTTATTTTTGTTTAATCCGTACAAATATAAAACACAACAAATTTTGTCAAAAGACTGCGGAAGTCCGCAGTCTGAATCAAAATAATCTATTCATGTTGTTCTTCTTTACTGATCTCCCAGTGAATGATGAAGGTCAGAGCCGCTCTTATAAGAACAATTGCCCCGAGGACAAGAAGCTCACTTTTCTCCCTGACAATAACAGTTCTGAGTACCTCTCCGCCAAGCTTGAATTCCAGAGAAAGAGCGATGCCTTTTGCAAGCTCAAGCTGAACTCCCTCATGTTTTTTCAACCACATAAACACACATTTTCCGGCCGTAACGAGAAGTATAACCACGCCGATAAACTCAAGGAGAAGTATGCCGTAATTTACGAATATGCCAAAAATATTTTCAATGCTGTGAAAAAGTTCCATAGTGTACTCCTTTATTTATGCTTGTCTGTATATGAAGAAAATCCTTCGCTGTAATATTCGCTTCCGTCTTTATATACCCATACAGCATGTGCACCGTATTTTTCAAGCAGAGCCTCTCCTCTATCCCTGTCAAGAATAAATAATGCTGTGGAAAGCGCATCCGCAACAGCGGAATCTTCGCATATGACAGTAACACAACTGTATCTGTCTACAGGCATAAGCGTTTCGGGAGAGATGATATGATGATATTCTTTTCCGTCTACCGTATATCTCCTCTGATAATCCCCGCTTGAAACCACGCTTTCGTCATCTATCGAAACGGTAAGAAGATATTCGCCTTCGTCACTGAACGGGTCCTGTATACCTACGGTCCAGCTTTCTCCGTCGGGCTTGTTTCCGCTTGAAGCAACATTCCCTCCTGCGGAAATAAGCATTCCTTCAGGGAGAGAACGCGTAACCATCTCAACAGCATATCCTTTGGCTATTGCCCCTACATCAAGTTTCATATGTCTGTCTGCAAGATATACGGTGGAATTCACTTCGTCGATCACGAGCTCAGTAATATCTGTGTGCTCTGCTCCACGCAAAAGCGCTTCCCCATCGGGAAGCGCCGCATTTGTGGGATCATCGATTCCCTGTCTTCGTGCTTCGCTCCACAATGACAATACGCTCCCCATACATACGTTTACAGCACCATCTGTTTCGTAATACATCTCTTTGCAGAACAAAAGCATATCGATTATCTTCTTATCGACATTTACGGCCTGTATGCCTGCATTATCGTTGATGGTCTTTATGTTGTTTATACCTTCGTATGTATTGTATATATCGAACAGCCTGTGATATTCTTCCAGCTCATCGTATATATTCTGTGCTGTCCGGGTAAAGCTTTCCTCATCTTCGTCATATCCGATAACAGTACTCACCGTATCGAACAACGTAAGAAATGTTGCACGGTATTGCTCTCTGCCTGCACCGCAACCACATAACAGGAGCAGAGCCGCAAGCATCAAGCCGAGAATCTTTTTCATAAATTATTTTGCTGCTTTCGCAATAAGAGCGAGGAAATCGCCTACAGAGATAGTTACTGAAGAAGCGAGGTCAGCATCTGTTGCTTTTCCGCCTTCAACAGCAATACCTGCTGCCTGAGAGAATGTTTTGCCTGTTACATATGCTGCAAATGCCTGAGCCTGTTCGTTCCATTCTTTACCGATCTTGCTTGCTTTTTTCATTCCGTATGCATCTGCAAGTTCGTTCTTTGTCTTGATTACAGCATTAAGATCTGATGTGATCTTGCCTGTTGCGTCGAATTTGACATCTGCCTGAACCGCATCGATAATGCAGCTTGTGATAGTTTCGTCTTTTGCTGTGAGAGCTGTGATTGTTGCGTATGCCTGTGCAAGACCTTCTGCATCAGCTGCTGCATTTGTGCTCTTTGCAATTGTTGTGATGCTTTCAACTCTGAGTTCATCGCCTTTCTGTGCGCCAAGGTGAGCCGCATTGTTTACAGCTGCTTCGATACCTGTGATGAAATCACCTACAGAAATTGTTACTGAAGAAGCAATGTCTGCATCTGTGGCTTTTCCGCCTTCAACTTTGATGCCTTTTACTTCAGCAACTGTTTTACCAACAACATAATCAGCAAATGCCTGAGCCTGTTCGTTCCATTCCTTGCCGATCTTGCTTGCTTTTACCATTCCGTATGCTGAACCGAGTTCGTTCTTTGAGGGGAATGTAGCTGAGAGGTCTGTTGTGATTGTGCCTGTTGCATCGAAGTTTACTTTTGCCTGGATAACATCGATCACGCAGTCATCGATAACACCGTTGTCATCGACTGTTACCGCAACAACAGTCACGTCTGTCTGAGCGAGTTCAGCATCTTTGCTTGATGCAACACTTGCAACGATTGATACACCTGTTTTCACAGCGCCCTGTGCACCTGTGTCCGGAGTATCGTTGTTGTTTGTGTCATCTTTTCCGCCGCATCCTGCGACGAGTGCAAGCATCATCATTACTGCAAGCACGATTGAGAGTGTTTTTCTGAGTTTCATTATTTTTCCTCCGTTAATATAATGCTGCTGTTTTCTTTTTGCAACAGCATATATTTTACATTTTTGATTGCCCGTTAGCAATAGTATAATGAATTATATTATATTTTTGTGAAATTTTTCTGTGACATAATCACATTTGCCTGCCCGGACACAAATAAAAAGACTGCCGGAGAATTTCCCCGGCAATCCTTCGAAATGATGTATAGCGTTTAGAATTTGATTACAACCGGTTCTGCTGTGAATGAGCAGATTGTTGCCGTTGCATCTTTCATGTAAAGAACCTGTGTGTTGTCGTCTGCCGGATCATACTGTTTTCTCAGGTGCGGATATGCATCAAGCATTGAATCCTTAGCTTCGAATCTGTCATCGTTTACCATTGTAGCTTCAATTCTGATCCATCTTCCGCCTGCCATAGCGCTGATTTCAACCTTCGGATTTTCGGCCATCTGTTTTGAGCAGGGTTTTACTTTTCCTGTCTGGATATAGAGTTTGTCTTCGAAAATATTTACTGTTCCGAAAGGGCGGACTCTCGGCTGATCGCCTTCTACAGTTGCAAGATAATAAGTTTTTGCTTCTTTAAGAAATTCATATACCTGTTTCATTGCTTTCTCCTTAAAAATATTTTTGCCACACTTGTTGCATAGCAACCTGATGATATTATATTACAAATATCGCATCAAATCAAGCATTGCAATAATATATAATACCTTTTGCATTGAAAATAATTTGCCATGATTGAAAAATTGTGATAGTATCTGAATGAAAAATACATTTGTCGGATACACAATGAAAAAATTATGGTATTATGATATACAAGGTCTTACCTTCGGAATTGCCGTAAAAGATGATAAGATTACGGATATATTCATAGGTAAAAAGACATTGCCATACTCTTCCGAAGAGAAAAACTATATTTCAGATATGACAGCGAAATGCCTCCGGGAGTATTTCAGGGGAGAACGCATAAATTTTGATATTCCCATCTTTCCCGAAGGAACGGAATTTCAGAAAAAAGTGTGGGAAATCACTTCCCGCATACCTTACGGTGAGAGTATGACATACGGAGATATTGCACAGAGTCTGGGGAACAAAAATCTCGCAAGGGCTGTGGGAAATGCGCTGAACAAAAATCCCATGCTCATACTTATCCCATGCCACAGAGTTGTGGGTGCATCAGAAAATAAATTCGGGTTTGCTATCGGTGAAGATATGAAAAAAATGCTGATGAATATTGAAGGGATATATTTTGATTAAGGAACAAACCATATGAGAGCAAAATACCTTATTGAACTGCTTACAAAGAATAATCTTCACATATCGTCTGCGGAATCCCTCACAGGAGGACTGTTCTCAAAAACGCTGACAGATATTCCCGGCTCATCTGCCGCAGTGAACGGATGTATAGTCAGCTATATCAATGATGTGAAGATGAATGTTCTTGGAGTAAAGAAAGAGACAATTGAAAAATATACGGAAGTAAGCAAAGAATGTGCCGAAGAAATGGCCCGTGGCGCCGCAAAGCTTTTTAAAAGCGAGATCGCAGTCAGCTTCACCGGATACGCAGGCCCCGGCGGAGGAACAGATAAAAATCCTGTGGGAAGTGCTTATATCTGCATATTTTTTAAAGGAAAAACGAAAATTTTTGCAAATATATATAATGGAGACAGAAACTCCGTAAGAGAACAATGCGTAAATACCGCAATCAAAGAGCTGATTTCACTTACTGAGCAACTATAAAACAAAAATACTTGACTGAGCAGCAAATATAGCTTATAATTATATCAAACATACATTCGAACAAATCTTTGAGGAAAGAAGGACGCTTATGGATAACGAAAAACAAAAATCGCTGGAAGCGGCGCTGAAAAGTATAGAAAAAGCTTACGGAAAAGGCTCCGTAATGAAACTCGGGGAACAGGCTGACGCATCTGTCGAAGTTATTTCCACATCATCAATCTCACTGGACCACGCCCTCGGAGTTGGAGGAGTTCCGAGAGGAAGAGTTGTTGAAATATACGGCCCGGAATCTTCGGGTAAAACCACAGTAGCTCTTCACATCGTTGCGGAAGCACAGAAAAACGGCGGCATCGCCGCATTCATTGATGCGGAACACGCACTGGATCCGGTTTATGCGGAAAATATCGGAGTAGACATCGACGAACTCATCGTATCTCAGCCTGACACAGGTGAACAGGCGCTCGAGATCTGCGAAGCACTTGTAAGAAGCTCTGCCATTGATGTTATCGTAATCGACTCCGTTGCGGCTCTCGTACCGAAAGCAGAAATCGAAGGAGAAATGGGAGATGCCACAATGGGCGCGCACGCAAGACTTATGTCAAAGGCGCTCAGAAAACTTACAGCAGTCATCAGCAGAACGAGAACAACCGTAGTCTTCATTAACCAGCTCCGCTCAAAGATAGGAGTCGTATTCGGAAATCCGGAAGTCACAACAGGCGGAAATGCGCTTAAATACTACGCATCCGTAAGAATGGACGTAAGAAGAAGTGACACTCTCAAAAACGGAACGGAAGTCTTCGGAAACAGAACAAAAGTCAAAATAGTAAAGAATAAAGTTGCTCCCCCGTTCAAAACCGCAGAATTCGATATTATCTACGGTGTGGGAATCTCACGTGAAGGGGACCTCATCGATATGGCGACAAATATCGGAATAATCGAAAAATCCGGCTCATGGTATGCCTACGAAGGACAGAAGATCGGACAAGGCAGAGAAAACGCAAAGAAATATCTTACGGAAAACCCCGATATAATGGAAGAAGTCGATGCAAAAGTCCGTGCCGCCCTCAGAGGAACACCTGCACCGGATGCGGACGATGATGCAACAGAAGAATAATACATATTGTAAAGACGGTTTTCACCGTCTTTTTTTGTAAAAAGCGCAACAAAAGACCTCATCGGAAGATGAGGTCTCAAACCTTCAAAAAATCTTTGGGGGTTTTGTATTTGTCTATGCATTGTGAACAACAAGCTGGCTGAAAGGTATTTCGATGTTGTTTGCATCAAATAAAAGTTTGATTTCTTTGTTGAGGAGTCTCTTGCCTACAAAGAAATTTTCTTCCGTAACATCAACAGTCAGACGAAGCACAACGCATGAATCTGCGAGCGTTTCCACACCTGCATATTTCGGTGCTGAAAGGAATATGTTTTTGTTTCTTCTGTAAATATCGTCGATATTATTTTTAATGACATCTTCAACACGGTTGATGTCTTCGTCATATGAGATACCTACATCGCACACTGCAACGGAAACGTTTCTTGAGCGGTTCTGGAGGTTTCTGATATCGGAGTTATTTACGATCTTCAGGTTTCCGCCGCTGTCTTCGATACTTGTTGTTCTCACACCGATCTTTCTCACTGTACCACGGAATTCATCAAGAACGATGATGTCCCCGACGTTATACTGACCTTCGAAGATAATGAATATTCCGGTAATAGCATCTTCAATAAGACTCTGCGCACCGAAGCCGATTATGAGAGATGCGATTCCGAGAGAAGCAAAAATCCCGGCCACATTTACTCCAAGAACACCGAGTGCCCACACCAATGCGATGATCGCACACACGAACTTCGTGAGGCTGCCGAAGAGGCCTGCCATTGAGCTTTTTTGTCCGCCTTTCTTTTCCATTCCTCCGAGGATAAAGCATATTACCGTACATACAAGCCACACAAACACCACAACGGCTGCTGCAGTGATGAGTTTTGCCACAGACAAAACTCCTGCACTTGAGAATAATCCTCCGAATGCTTCGGAAATGCCGAGGCTGATATCCTGCTTCATAGTATCGCTCAGAACAGGGTTGATACCCGGATTCACGAGGACAAGAAATACTATTGCAAGAACTGCTATAAGAACAAGTTTATTGTTTTTTTTCATATTTACTCCTTTTTTATTTATATTCATATCGGATTTCATCATTGTATATCCGAGCTATCGTATGTAAACGTACTTCGTGCATAGTTGAGTTCATCCCACATATAGTGTCTGACAACTGTTTCATCTCCTGCAGAAGCAGCGTTTCTTCTTACAGTAACCACCGTATCACCGTTTTCATCAAGCCATTCAACAACAACACAGCCGGTCGGATCTGTAGTAACAGCCTGTTCATCGTAAATGACCGTGTATTCGTTTCCGTCCGCAGTACTTATACTCACATAATTGTGATAGCTGTAATTTTCCTCCACATTTTCAAACCTGTGAGTTTCCACATACTGCGCTGTATTTTCGTCATAACTCATCGTCGGGTCCGTCGGAAATACGGATGTTGTAATCGACGAACCGATATAGCCTACCTCAATGATCTGTCCGTCTACTATCCAGTCGCAATTCACCTGCAGGCCGGTGTCTGTCGGTTCTGTCCCTGTTATGGTCCCACTGATCGTCACAACATTTCCGTCAACTTTTACTTCAGGTTCGCCGACGAATGACCATGAAGTCGGACTCAGGTAAATTCTCGATTTACTTACATACAATTCACCGTCATAAAACTCCGTAAATGTACGCTCATACGTGAAATCTACATATAAGTTTTCTCCGAGGCTGTATGAAACGCTTCTCATATCGGCAATTATTGCGTATGGGAAACTGATCTTCGCAATACAATCAGGTGTACTTACAACAGTGCCGGCGGAATCCGTATACTCAAGATTTACTGTCCATCTGTATTCATCACCCTGAGCACTCAGCCCCATGCCGTATGCATCATTCTCGTCCGACATTTCGAACACTGCTTTGGCATATCCTGTCTGCGGATCGAATTCTACAGAAGTTGCCTCGAATACATCTGTAACATATGAACTTCCGCTTGAGCCGAATTCCGTATCAAACGGCAGCAGTTCCCAGACGAACTGTGCATTTTTAACCGATGCAATATCCGGAGTAAGGAATGTTGCCTCCACGTCATACCTTATATCTCCGCCCGGTCCTCTGTAATTCATGAATCTGATACCTTCCGATACATACTTCTCGGTACTTTCAAGCACCTGCTGAGGAATATGTGCGTTCTCATCAATGCTCCATGAACAGCCTGCACTCGCAAGCGCTTCAAAAACAATTCCCGGTTCGCCGTGATATGCACTGAATGATGCTGAATATTCTCCGGAAGTGACATCATATGAGAATGACCTCATCTGCATAAATTCACTGTCATCGCTTGCTTCGTAAATATCCGGATATATGCTTATATCAGCTACTGCATTTCCCACACTCGGCATATTTATCTTACCTTCAACGAGATATGTAAACGTTCCGTTTCCGTCACCGGTAACAGTGAAGTTCATGCTTTCGAGATTCGGTGTCGTAACAGAATTTTCACTTACAGCAGTTCCGCCTTCGTTTGATACCGAAACACTGCTGTGTGCTGTTTGTCCGAAATCCGTAGGTGCACCGGTAAATGTTACGGTGAGGGTCTTGTTCTCACTGTCATAAACAGCTTCATATGCACTTACCTCGTTTCCGGAGTAAGTAATTACGACAGTGTAATCTTCATCTTCCACATTTTCAAATGTATGAATTTCCGTTATTTCGTATCCGAGTACATTTTGCGAAGAATCATATACCTTTTCGGCTGACTTCACCTGTACAGGCAATGCGACCGGGGCTGTTTTCGGTTCTTCCGGAATAATATCACCGGGAACATCTTCCCCTTCGTCTTTATCGTCTTCCGTTGGTTTATCAGTCGGGATATCTTCCTCGTCTTTGTCGTCTTCCGTTGGTTTATCAGCCGGGATATCTTCCTCGTCTTTGTCGTCTTCCGTTGGTTTATCAGCCGGGATATCTTCCTCATCTTTGTCCCGGTCGTTTGCCTCCGGCATAACTGCAGGATCATTATCCGAAGGTGGAATATCATCTTCAGGTACGGTTACAGGAGGATCATCTGCAGGAGGTACATCAGGCATATCGTTTCCACCGGTGGTGAATCTCGTTTCATCAAGCTTGTCACCGTTGTCCGAGCGGTAGAATGAAATTATATACGAAGTCTCCTCGTCAAGCCCTGTCAGATTCAGCCTTTTCTGACCGCCGCCCACTGTCCCGCTGTATACGATATCTCCGTCGTCTTCAAGAGTAAGAACATACCTTATGCTCACATCTTCCGGCAGACTGTTGTAACGCATCCTAACAACAGCATTATTCGTTCCGACGGAAACAAGCCCCGACACGAAGGTAAATGCAATGCAGACAGCAACCACAGCAGTCATCACAACAGCAGCCGAAACAAGTTCAAGTCCGCTTGCAAGTGCTGATGCAGATGTAAATCCGATCTTTTTTCTTTTTAACGGCCCGGATTCACGGCAGTATTCTCTCTCACCATGGTGAAATTCCTGATAACTGTCTTTACCCATGTACTCTCCCTTCATGTGTTTAGTTCATTATAAGTAATTCATTGTAATATTTACATACATTCTAATTTAATATGAATTATATTGTCAAGAAAAATAATACAGCTCTGTTCTTTAAAAACATTTTTTGCATAGCAATTTTCACAAAGATACTGAAAATAAAAAAAACTGCCCGAAGGCAGTTTTTTTAGAGATTATTCGTTCATGTAATCTTTGAAGAGATCTCCAAGTGTTACTTTTGAATCTTCTTTGTAGTAAGCTTTTTCTGTTTCGATGCGTTTTTTCGGAGCCGGCATTGTGTCTTTGATTGAAAGACCAACTCTTCTTGCTTCGTTGTCGATTTCGATGATCTTAACGCTTACGATGTCGCCTGTTTTAACAACGCTGTCCGGTGAAGAAACTTTTTCGTATGCCATGTTAGAAACATGGATGAGACCTTCTACCATCGGAAGGATTTCAGCGAATGCGCCGAATTTAGCGATGTTTTTGATCTTAACATCAATGATGTCGCCAACTTTGTATGTTTCGTTGAATTCAACCCACGGTTCTTTTGTAACGTTCTTGATAGAGAGTTTAACTCTGTATTTAGCTTCATCGAGTTCGATAACTCTTGCTGTTACTTCTTCGCCTACTTTGAAAGCTTTTTTCGGGTTAGAAATTCTCTTCCATGAAAGGTCTGACACGTGTACAAATCCATCTACGCCGTCAAGGTCAACGAAAAGACCGAAGTCTGTGATGTTTTTAACGGGAGCTGTGATGATGCTGTCGAGCTCGAGTTTAGAGAAAGCAGCATTTTTCTTAGCTTCTGTTTCTGCTCTTCTTCTGTTTCTTTCTTCAACGAGAACAACTTTTCTTGAGAAGATAACTCTGTTCTTTTCTCTGTCGAATTCGATGATTCTTCCTTCAACTTCTTTTCCGAGAAGTGTGTTGAGATCTTCGATGTATTTGAGAGCATACTGGTTGCCCGGCATGAATGCTGTTGCGAATCCGAGGTCTACGATAACGCCGCCTTTAACGATCTTTGTGATCTTACCTTTAACGAGTTCCTTAGCTTCGAATTTTTCGCCAACAACGTTGATTGCTGCCATTTCGTCAACTTTGATCTTTGAAAGAGCAACGTTTCCTGTACCGTCGTTCATTTCTGTGATCATAGCTTCAACTTTATCGCCGATAGCTACTACGTTCGGAAGAGATTCATAAAGGTCTTTCATGAATTCTGATTTTTTGATTACGCCGTCTGATTTATATCCGATATTAACGAAAACTTCAGCTTCGTTTACAGCAATAACTTCTCCGGTTACGATGTCGCCGGTTCTGAGTGTTTTAAACTCATCCAATAATTTTTCGAAATTTTCCATGGTGTTGTCCATAATCCTAAATACCTCCGAGATTGCTTGCGAGGGAGTCGAGGCCCCTGCGGTAATCCCCACAGAAGCTACGTCGCAAAATTCTTCTTTGTTTATATCATCCGCCGACTCTATCAGGTAGACCCGATCGGTATGTATACTGCATAACTGAGCAAGCTTTTTTGTGTTGGAACTGCTCTTTCCGCCGATAACGATCATCGCATCACATTCTGCCGCAAGAGATTTTGCCTCCTCCTGTCTTTCGGAGGTTGCGGAGCAGATCGTATTGAAGATGACCGCATCTTTATTGTTTTTTGTTATTTCTGCGCAGACTTCATCAAAAAGATCTTTGATTATAGTCGTCTGAGCAACCACACAGACAGGCTTTTCACTGACATATCCTGCCGCCTGTGATGGTGAATCCACGATAAATGCGCTGTTTTCGCACCAACCGTTGACTCCGATGACTTCCGGGTGTGTACTGTCCCCGACTATCACTATATTATACCCCATACTGTGGTATTTTTCAACCTTATTTTGTACAGATTTTACTTTCGGACAGGTAGCATCCACAAGATAAAGGCCTTTTTCACGCACTTTATCGAAAACATCCTTCGAAACGCCGTGAGAACGGATGATTATGGTCCCCTCCGTCATTTCATCCGGGGACTGTATAACGCCTACTCCCGCTGATTTCAGTTCGTCCACGACCCTTTTGTTATGGATAAGCTCTCCGTATGTATTTACGGGAGCCGGGCAACCGCGTGCAGCTTCCTTTGCTTTTTTCACGGCTCTGTTCACTCCGAAGCAAAAACCTGCACTTTTCGCAAGAATTACTTTCATCTGTTTACTTTTCCGCTTTCCATTTGTTCTCAAGTTCGATTATGGCTCCCCTGATGATTCCGTTGGCAATTCTGTCATAATCTTCCTGAGAAGGTTTTTTTGGAGCGAATTCCCATGTGTTTATGGGTTCACCCACATATATACGGTTCCGTCTGAAAAGTTTATACTCTTCGCTTATGTACACGGGAACTACCGGAGAGCATGTCTTTACGGATATAGTGGCAACACCTGTCTTGAAGGCATCGGGCTTGTGTATTCCGCCTTTGTCTCTCGTACCCTGCGGGAATATACCGAGAACTTCCCCGTTACCGAGAACTCTTATGGCATTTCTGATTGCGAGCATATCGTTTCCGTCACGGTGAACGGGAATCGCATGAGCTTTCCTGAACACCCACGCAATTATGGGATTTTTAAACAGCTCCTCTTTTGCCATAAAGTGAATATCTCTTTTTGTGGCCATAGCGATCATAAGAGTGTCGTTGTTGCTTGAATGATTTCCGCAAAGGATCATTTTACCTTCTTCCGGAACATTCTCCTTGCCGTATACTTTGAAACCGAAAAATATCTTCAGATATATTACAGCAAAGAATCTTATAAATTTATACATTCTCTTCCAGCCTCTTAGTGATACCGTTTATTTTTTCAAGCATCAGTTCAACCGCTTCATCGGTAGTGAGAAGTGATGAATCAATATATATTGCATCATCCGCTTTTGTGAGCGGGTCAGTTTCTCTTGTACTGTCAAGATGATCCCTGCGGATAATGTCGTTTTTTATAGCTTCGAGATCCGATTCAATCCCTCTTTCCCTGTTCTGCAGATATCTTCTGTTTGCCCTTACATCCACAGATGCATCAAGATAGAACTTATACGGAGTGTCCTTCAGCACGACAGTACCGATATCCCTGCCTTCCATTACAACGCCGACACCTTTTGCGATTTCTCTCTGCATATTCACAAGGTGACTTCTCACAAAAGGATTGCTTGCGGCACCACCTACCAGGACATCGATCTCCGGCGTTCTTATAAACGCAGAAATATCTTCACCGTTGAGGGCAAGTTTCCTGCCTCCGTCGCTGAATTCAAGGTTAAAATCCGTAAATATTTTCGCCAGAGCATCGTTGTCATCACAACTTACTCCGTTCATTTTCGCACAGTATGCCACAGCACGATACATTGCGCCTGTATCGAGATATATAATACCCAGCTTATCGGCAAGTATCTTGGCAATAGTACTCTTTCCCGCACCTGCGGGGCCGTCAATAGCTATATGAATATTTTTCATCACGCAGTTCTCTCCATTAATATGTTAATTATAGTATATTTTTTTTACGATATCAACAACAATCTTTTTTATATACGGCTTTTTTTGCGACTATTCTGCGATTTTCACAGTGAACAATTCGCTCACGCCTCCGCTCAGCACAAATTTTGAACTTCTTACGGGAAGCAGCATTCCTTCCGATGAAAAGGATATAAATATCACTCCGTAATTATCCGCTTCTCTCAGGTCTGCGTGAAAAACATCGCCTTCATGAACATCATATGTGAGAATATTTCCGTCAATATCTGACGGCGGTTTATATTCGCCGTTTACGAGTATTTTTATTCTTTCATCGGACAGTCTCATACCCACAGTCCCTCTTTTCAGATATATACTGCTTTCCGATGCGGGAATACTCCCTGAATTGTCAAAATTATTGGTGGCAGTGATACTTCCCTTATAAAGCATATATTGAGAAGAAGCAACGATCAGTAACAGTGCAACAAATACTGTTCCCAGAAATATGTTAGTTTTTTTATTCATAAATCCCCCTCGGGATATTATGCACAGGCTATTATACACCATATTCACAATAAAGCAATACCTTCCGGAAAATTAAAAGTTCAACAGCATCTTTTAAAGAGTTTATTCAAAACCTGTTTAAAGGTAAAATAAAGCTTAAAGGAGTAATATATCTTCCGTCGTTGCAAATATAAGATGACATTCATAACGAAATTATATAAAATCATAAACAAAGGGAGCAAATACACATGACTTTACCTGAAAACAAAGTAACTCAGCTCATCGATCTGATGAACTCAGTATCAACAGCGGTAATTCCCGCACAGAAACCGATCATCGAGCTTTTCAATATCGCAATGGACGAAAAGACAGTGGATTATCTTTTGAAACTGGGAAAAGAATGCTACAAGGTTGAAGAACTCAAAACCATATATCACGAACTTTTCGGCGGAAATGATGAAGACTGGAATGATTTCTGGACGAACAGACTGATGAAATACAGCTTCCTCCATCCGGTAAGCGAAACACAAAGGGATGTATATCAGATACTTTCCATCTTCCCGGGCTGGGTAGAATTTGCCGTAAGCGGACCCCTCAACGAAGAAAGAGCCGCTATGATCAACAAGTTCATGGAATTCTGGGGTATCCTCAAAGAAAAAAACACATTCCTTCTGAGGACACTCTCAAACTACAAGAATATGAAAGCCCTGAAAAACGGCGCACCTCCGAAAGTTTCCACCCTCGCCGCAAGAGGAAGGGAAGTCTCTCTCAACCGGGAGCTTACAACCACACAGGAAGTCCTTACTGCGGGAGATGTATACAGAATCCTCGAAAAGAACAAAGATGAGATCGCCGTAATGAACTGCTTCTGCCGCACATACAAGAAAATGAGCAAAGATGAGGACTGCGGTCTCGGCCTTCCCATCGAAGGATGCCTCAGCGTAGGAGCAATCAGCCGTCAGCTCGTTGCAAACGGAGTGGCACGTCATCTTCCATATGAAGAAGCCTGCGCAATGATGGACGAATTTGAGGAAAAAGGTTGTATCCACACTACATTCCACTACGAAAACAATGCCAACAACGATGAACTCGTCATCTGCAACTGTTGTCCCGACTGTTGCCTTCTTTACAGCGGATACCGTGAAGGAGCGATAAGCAAAGTTCACAACCGTGCATACTATTCTCCGAAGATGATCGATGAAACAAGATGCACAGGTTGTAACAGATGCGCAAAATACTGCCCGACAGAAGCTACATATTACGACAAGGCGAAGAAAAAGCTCGTATTCCATTACGAAAAATGTATCGGTTGCGGACAGTGCGTAAACCAGTGCAGGTTCGACGTAAGGGAAATGGTTCCCGACAGGAGAGATGTTTTCGTAAAGACGAAAAAGCCTGTAAAATAAGGAGAAACTATGCACGAAGGCGCAATATGTTCTGAAATTATTGATATTGTATCCGAAGCGGCAAAAGTGAATGATATGAGAAATGTTTTTGAGATAAATCTCTGTGTGGGACCTTATTCCTGCATCAACGAAGAACAGCTCAATTTCTATTTCGATATCGCACGCAAGGATACATGTATGAGTGAAGCCGTAATAATAATGGAAAGGGACGAAACCCTTACAGGAGCTTCGCAGATGTATATAAGATCGTTCAAAGGAGAATAAATGAAAACAATTACCGTAAATGTAAATGTTTTAAATAAAAATGATGAGATCGCTTCACTGATAAAAGAAGATCTCACAAAGAAAAATATCCGTATGATAAATCTTCTCGGCACCCCCGGCTCAGGAAAGACAACTCTTCTCGAAGCTGTTCTTTCCGACGAAAGAATCGACAAAAATACCGTTGCGGTTATAGAAGGTGATCTTTATACGGACAAAGATGCACAGCGTATGCAGGATATGGGTATACGCACCATACAGCTGAATACAGAAGGTGCCTGTCACCTTGAAGCGGATATGATACAGCGTGCCCTTGAAGAAATCGACCTTGACGGCATAAACACCGTCATCATCGACAATATCGGAAACCTCGTCTGCACAGCGGAATTCAGCCTCGGAGAGCATATCCGTATAGGCGTTGCGAGTGTTACGGAAGGAAACGACAAACCCCTTAAATATCCTCTTTTATTCCGGACGGCGGATATGGTACTCATAAACAAGGTCGACCTTCAGCCCTACACAAATTTCGATGTTGAGCGGTTCACGCAGGACATTCACAGCCTGAACGAAAACGCTGAAGTATATACCTGCAGTGCTTATAAGGCAACAGGACTTGAGCCTGTAATAAAAATGCTTACAACAGTATAATCGTATATCCCCATGCACAGAACACCCGTCTTTATCTCCTTTCTTCTTCAGCGGGTATTCTGTGCTTTTTCGGTTATGATTTATCTTCCGGCAGAATGCGGACATGAGAACTTTTCAGACTGCGCCCTTCGTGCACCTCATTGACAAATATTTTCCGGGATAATATAATTATTTCACAGGCCACACAAGGAGGATAAAATGAAAAAAACTGAAAAAGGAATTGCTCTCATACTTTTCGCCATACTCCTGCAGCTATGCTCCACAGGTATGGAACTTTTCACCCTCGGACTGGGAATCGCAGGGCTTGTCATGGCATTTGCGGGGTAAAAAATGGCTTAATTGAATACTCTGTTTCACAGACGCGAAATTTACAAACCATATTAAAAACAAAACAACATACGAGGTAAATTATGAAACGAGGAAATGTATTAGTAATAGGAAACTCAGGCGTAGGAAAATCCACACTGATTAACGCTGTCCTTGGTGAGAAGAAAGCAATAACTGGCAAAGGAACCAGAGGAACAACAAGCGAATTAACAATTTACGAGAGTAACGAAATTCCATTTCGCATAATTGATAGTGTTGGTTTTGAACCTTCACTGCTTAAAGCCCGACAAGCGATTGGAGCAGTAAAAAAATGGTCCAAAGAAAGCTCTAAAGAAGGCAAAGAAGACACTCAAATCAATGCAATATGGTTTTGTGTTGATGGCACAGCAAGTAAATTATTTATCAAAACCATCAAAGACCTGTGCGATGCGATAAAAATCTGGAAATCAATACCGATAATTACTGTAATAACCAAATCATATTCTATTCCTGAACGGAATGATAATATAGAAATGGTAAAAGAAGCTTTTACCAAAACAAAAAAAATTTCATCGAATTTAAGAGAGATCATTCCGGTTGTTGCAGAAGCTTATTTTATTAATGATTCTACTTTTGCTCCACCAGAAGGAATCACACGACTTATCGAAACTACAAACAAACTTTTACCTGAAGGAATCAGAGCTGCTGAAGAGGATATTTCATCATTTATTTTGAAGCGCAAACGAGTCCTTGCTCACGGGATTGTAATTTCACTAACATCGGCAGGCACAGCTGTGGGAGCAGTTCCGATCCCAATGCCTGATGCAACAATATTAGCTACATTGGAACTATCAATGGTTACTGCATTGTCTAACATATACAAGATCCCTAAGGATGAAAATCTTTTCCACAATATGATAGAAATTGGAACCGTTAGTACAGCTGCCAAAGGTCTGATAAATGCACTAAAAACAATCCCAGGCATAAATTTAACAGCGGCAATGCTAAATGGAATCATTGCCGGGTTAATAATATTAGCTCTTGGAGAAAGCTCAATTTACGTTTTCGAACAAATATATCTCGGAAATAAAAGTGCATCTGATCTGGATTGGATAAAGAAAATTATAGAATCCAAGTTCTCGATTGAATATATAGAAAAAGCAAAACAAGCTATTGAATCATCAAAAGACATATTAGAAGGCAAAGATATCAAAGGTATAATTCTTGAGATATCAAAAAAATTCATAGATTAATAAATGAAAGTGCATACAATGTATGCACTTTCATTTATAATATTACGCCTGAGCCATTTCAGCATTTGCGATCTCAAGCTCTCTTTTTTCATTTTCTTTTGCGTAGAATTCAGCCTGTTCGTCCGTAAGTTTATAGAAGAAGAATGCAACAGCCGCAGCGGCAAACATAAGTATCGCCGGAACGAGACCGATGAGCATCATGAAGTCTGATGTAAACTCAGGTGTTACCGTCATACCTGCTTCATAGCCGATGAACGCAAGGCCGAAGCTTACGGCACTTCCGCCGATAGCGAAACCGATCTTCGTAGGAACGTTCATTACGGAAATGGCGATTGTTCTGAAGTCCTTGCCTGTTTCATAATAACCGTATTCGCCGCAGTCAAGATAGAAGTTTGCGCCGAAACCTGTATACAGATACATTCCGCTCTGAGCGAGGCAAAGGAAGAATGTGAGGATCCAGATAGACTTGAGTGCGAAGAAGTAAATGCCGAGAACACATACAGCATATGTACCCATACCGACAACGAGAGACATCTTCTTGCCGAGCTTTTTACCGATAGTCGGAACAACAAGGCTTGCACCGAATGCAACAACGCTTCTGATTGTTGTTACAACCGTCATCATTGAGAACTGATTGATAATGACTTTGTAGTAATATACGCACAGACCTGCGAAAAGCTGTGTGCCTACACTGAAAAGAGTGTACACAATAACAAGAACCTGCATCTGTCTGTTAATAGCGATAGACTGGAAGATTTCTTTAATCGTAGCCGCTTTTTTAGTCTGTCCGAAATCCGTTGTGGGAGGGTCGTATTTCTGCGACATCTTCACAAACATCTGCATTACTGTAAGATAAAATACATTGAAGATAAGCGTTACAACGAGATAACCTCCGCTTTCACCGGCAACAGGCTGCATAAGCTGAATAGCCGGAAGTGTGATAGCTGAAGAAATGATCGTTGTGGCTGCTGTGAACTGAACCTGTCTTGTGGAGAGTGTTTTTCTCATGTTCATGTCCGCGCCGGCCATCTTCTGCATGATACCGCCACGTGCTGTTGTAATAAAGCTCATACAGCAGTGCAGACAGCAGTAACCTACCAGTACGATACCTGCACGGATAAGTTCAGATGAAATAAAACCTGTTGTGTCGATCATCTGAAGGATACAGCCTGTAGCTACTATCCACGGCAAAACTTTATACCATGAAGCATATCTGCCCCAGGGCATTCTGACTTTTTCCATGATAACGCCTGATGCAAGGCATACGACGAAGTCAATGATCTTCGCAATGAGAAGAACCGTTCCCGTAACGCCTGCACTGATGAAGAGATAGTCTGTCATGAACATATTTACATATGTAAACGGAACTATCTGACCGATGGACTGCGCTGAAGCCGCAAGGCCATACAGAGTGATCTCTTTTTTGGATACTTTCTTTTCCACTGAAAACTCCTTTATGAATAATTATAATACAACGACGATTATACCAAAACGAAATTAATTACGCAATCATTATCAAATTTATATAATCATTATTCCTGATATGTAGTGCGGATAACAAATTCATGCTTCACATTGACGGAAATCTTTCAAAAAAATGCCGGAGAAGCCCCCTCCGGCACAATAAGTATATGAATAATTTTAAATCTGTGATACAGCTCCCATAAATACGGGAATCTTCGTCTCTTCTCTGAAAATCATAAACATAAACGGGCGATCGAATATCAGGTGGTGCTTCGCAGGCGGAGCAGCAGACATTCTCATAATGCCCATTGAAGATACAGCCGCGGCTTTTGTTCCGTCTTCGTCTACTTTCAGGGTGCATTTATGAATGAGATCATCCGCATATACGGCTTCAGCACACATATCCGAAAAATCCGCCCTGAATCCATCAAAAATATCGCTTATACCCAATGACACAAGATGATCTTTCAGTTTATGTTCAGTTGTCAGATCAAGTTCCGGGAATGTAATATCTACCCTGCAAGGCTGAGCCCCGGTCATTATCCCGATAAGCTCATCAGCAGAAAGTGACAAATAAATGTCTTTTACGCTCACTCCTTCATCCGGAAGTATCGCCGCAAATGAGTATCCTCCGAAGTACGGCTTTACAAATCCCGCTCCGCCACTGACCGTAAAGTATGCATTTTCCGTGGAATTCATAAGTTCTGCACCTTGTGGAGTATTTCCGTAAAATACACCGCCGAACGATTTATACGGATCGAAAGGTTCCATCCATTTACCATCAAAAGCAAGGGCATTTATTATAAGCATAACGAATTTTGAAATATCTTCATCGGTAATTTTATCAATAAGCCCGTTTGTCTTTTCTTTTACCCATCCATTGATTTTTTCAAGTGATTCTTCCTTTGAAAGATCCACCGAAGAAACTTCTGCATCGTATATATTTTCTGCTGTCCGGACAAAATTTTCCTTCAGGGTAATACATTCGTCGTTTACGAAGAGCCCGTTTGCCATGCCGAACAGGACATTATCTCCCGAAAGGATATCTTCCGCACGTTGCATAAATGAATTTATTTCGTCTTCATCCATTCCTCCGAACAAGGACAAGAGCTGTCTTTTGCTTTCTCCCTTTGTACCGGAAATACACAGAGCAAGCACTGTGAGTATTGACACCGGCGAAATAATGATATTTTCCCCTTCCGGCATTGTTTTCATCAGATTCAGGGCAAAAGAAGAAAATATCTCTGTTAATTTTTCTGTATTCTGCATATTATCCCTTTCTGTATATGATTTATGTTTTGTTATATTCATCCGAAGATATATCTTTTCTGTATCTTACCGCACGCTTTGCATTCCTTCTCAGAGTGGAAACATCTCTTTTGCCGAGATGTTTTCCGGCTTTCGGAATGATGTGCGTCAGTATATACTCATCCGTAAGGTTTTGGATGTTTTCAGGCAGAAGCTCTCCTGCTATGGCGTCTATTTCCGAAAAACTCTCTCCTTCGTCCCAGTTGTGCTTTTTATTATATGGACAGGCATCCTGACAGTTATCGCAGCCGCACATCCATTCTTCGAACATTTCTTTTTTAAGATACGGAGGCACAAAGCCTTTGCCGAAGGTCGTCCACAGAGAAACACATCTGAACGGATCCATGGTATATGCTCCCTTCAATGCCTTTGTCCTGCAGGATTTGCGGCAAATATCACACGAATCCGGGCACGGTTTCAGGTTGTGTTGGTGAATAAGCTCACATTCTTCTCCTATAACATATCCGACCAGGAGATTGTAAGAGCCATTTTCAGTATAAAAAAAGTTATTTTTCCTTATTATACCCATTCCCGCCATTACCGCCGCATATCTCAGAGGGCCTGCGCTGAAATGACTGAATTGATCTCCGCCTGCATATCTTATTCCATTGTCAGAAAACCATTTTTCAAATGCAAGATGATCATATCCTTTCGCGGGGTGATCCTCAGGCATAAGAAAAAAATCCTTTGCATACCGGCCACGCAATTCTTCCGGATAACGGTATTTTCCATACCAGTATGAACATATAACAAATGATTTTGCCCACGGAAACCGTTTTTTTGTATTTTGCAGATACCCTATGACTTTATAAAACAGTGTGCTTGACGGTATATCTTTCCGCCTTTGACGGATACGATCTTTAAATCCGTCAAGATAATTCACCGGAATTATTCCACAATTGTCAAACCCGGACGAAAGTGCTGCCCGGTATATTTTTCCGGCAATCTCTGTATTGTGCATAAATTTCCTCTCTGTCAAAAGAAACTGCCGTAAAATGCGGCAGTTTCACAGGTTTCTCAAAATATTATCTGCAAAGTTCTTCAATAAGGCTCGCAAGCTCTTTTGCGTCTTTTGCGATCTCTTCGGGATCGTTTCCTTCGATCATTACACGCACGAGATTTTCCGTTCCCGAAGGACGGATAAGCAGTCTGCCGGAACCGCTGTATTTTTCATTTATCTTTGCGATAGCCTGTGCAACAGCGGGATTTTCACCGTAGTGTTCTTTCATTTCCTTTGATACTTTTGCGTTTACAAGAGCCTGCGGGAAAAGTGTGATCTCATCGAGGTATTTATTGAGATTGCCTTCTTTGAGCATTTTTGCGGTAAGCACACCGCTGATAATGCCGTCGCCTGTTGTGTTTGCAGGCAGATAGATCATGTGTCCTGACTGCTCCCCGCCGAAGATATATCCTTCTTTGAGCATTTCAAGCATGATGTAACGGTCGCCGACTTTTGTTCTGACGATCTTTATACCACGTTTTTCCAGCGCAACGTCCATTGCATAGTTGCTCATGATAGTTGCGACCACCGTATCCTTTGCAAGAAGGCCGTTTTCTTTCAGATCTGCTGCTATTGCATAAATAAGTCTGTCACCGTTAAGTTCTTCGCCGTCTTTTTCAACAACGATAAGTCTGTCGCCGTCGCCGTCAAAAGCAAACGCTATATCATAATTTCCTTCTTTGACGAATTTTCTGAGATTTTCCGTATGAGTTGAACCGCAGTCAACATTGATGTTTATACCATTGCTTTGCGCAAAGATAACATCAACCTGTGCACCGAGCTCTTCAAATACCATCTTCGCAACCTTTTCCGTCGCACCGTTTGCACAGTCAAGAGCGATCTTCATTCCGGAAAGATCAAGATCACTGAATTTTTCCAGGATATAATCTTTGTATATTTCCGTAGCATCACTCATAACACTCTTGCAGCCGATGTTTTCATGAGTTACCGCAGTTACTTTTCCCATCTTTTCTTCGATCATGTCTTCAAGATCGTCATCAAGCTTGTATCCGTCAGAGCCGAAGAATTTGATTCCATTGTCGTAAAACGGATTGTGAGATGCACTGATAACGACACCTGCATCTGCCTTATAGTATTTTGTAAGAACCGCCACTGCCGGAGTGGGAATGATGCCAAGTTCTATTACATCTCCTCCCGCACTCATAATGCCGCTTGCAAGGGAGCAGAAAAGCATATCACATGAAATTCTTGTGTCCATGCCTACCGCAAAAACGGGGATCTGTCCGTCCTTTTTGAGTACTTCACACGCTGCCGCACCGAGTTCAAATGCCATTTTCGGTGTGAGATATTCGTTTGCAACACCTCTTACACCATCTGTTCCGAATAATCTTGCCATATTATTCACCTGCCTCTTCTTTGTTATATTTTGCGATCATCCTATCCACAGCTTTCACTCCGTCAACAGCACTGCTCATAATTCCCCCGCTGTAGCCGGCTCCTTCGCCTATGGGATAGAGATTTTTCGTATTTATGCTTTCATATGTGTCTTTAGTTCTCGGTATTCTTACGGGAGAAGATGTTCTGCTTTCAACCGCAGACATAACTCCCCTGTCAAAGCCTTCAATCTTTTCAGCAAATGACATAAGTGCATTTTTAAGTGGCACTTTTACAAAATCCGGGAATATTTCATTCAGATCTTCGTATACGCATATAGGTCTGGGTGTAGGGAGTGTGTCCACTTCATCGTCATTTCCGATAAATTCCCCTATTGACATATACGGAACGGAATAATCCCCTCCGCCAAGCTCAAATGCCTTCTCTTCAAGCTCCCTTGCAAATCTCACACCATCGAGAGGATGCTCTCCGAAATCCTTCGGCCCTACCTGCACGACGATAGCGCTGTTTGTATTCTTTGCGTTTCGCTTTGAATAGCTCATACCGTTTATTGCAAGTCTTTCTTTTTCGGAAGACGCATTTATAACAAATCCTCCCGGACAGTTACAGAAGGAATATACATTTCTGTCATACTCATCGTCATGGTATTTCAGTAAATAATCCGCATTTTTAAGGAGCGGATGCCCTACGTAACTTCCGTATACATATTCGTTTATCACCTCTGCAGGATGCTCTACCCTTACCCCGACGGCGAAGGGCTTTGCCTGTATGGCAACACCCTTTTCGTAAAGCATCTCAAAAGTGTCCCTTGCGCTGTTTCCGATTGCAAGGAAAATATCGTTTGTTTCGAATCGGTTGTTATTTGTGATTGCTGCGCATACTTTTCCGTCAGATATCTCAATGGAGGTAAGTTTCTCTCCGAAGTAGAAATCCACACCCTTTTCCTCGAGATATGCCTTTATATCGGAAACGATGATTCGTATCTTGTCCGTTCCGAGATGCGGCTTTGCGGAATACATAGTCTCATACTTTGCCCCGAAATTCACAAGACGTCCCGCAACATATCTCGTATACGGAGATTTTATCCTGCTGTTGAGTTTTCCGTCGGAAAAAGCCCCTGCTCCGCCGAGACCGAACTGCACGTTTGATTCTTCGTCAAGCTCTCCGCCATTCCAGAATAAATTCACATCTTCCGCTCTTTCCTGCATATCTTTTCCGCGTTCAATAAGAATGGGGCATACACCTGCTTCCACAAGCCTGAGTGCAGCAAACAGTCCTGCAGGGCCTCCTCCGACGATGACAGGGCGAAGAATATCCTTTGTGATCTTCTCAGCCTCAGGCACACCTTCGTCCTTGTCGGCAGGCTTCACGGATTTGGACTTTATCTTTTTAGGATAGTCAAACTCCACATTGAATATATAAAATATTCCGCTGCTTTCATGAAAACGGCTGTCAAGAGAGCGTCTTGTAATTGTAAAATTCTTCACAAGAGACTCCTCAAGGGAAAGCTTTGATATGATAGCTTCCCTGGGCTTTGTCTTTATGAGTTTATCAATATTTATCTTTATTTCTTCTGCTTTGTATCTCATTTTTATTTACTTACGGTTACGGTAAGCTGCATCGGCTCTGTATTTTTCAGCCTGACTCCCTCGGGCAGATCAAATTCTACCGTCACCGTATGACTTCCTTCCTCAAGATCCTTAAGATCCGCATATACCTTTACATCATTTGTATCAAGTTCCGAAATAATCCTGCCATCACCGGAGAACGTTGCTGTCAGCCCGTTAAAATGTACCGCAGATGCACTGAGACCTTCCGTAACATTTATGAAACTTACCGTAGAAAAACTCAGTTCCCTGGTTTCTTCCGGCTCGATCTGTACATTTACCCTTATGGGAGTTTCCGACAGGAACACCACATCTTCTACAGCTTCAAGCGACACGCTTGTAGTGTAGGATGCAGTTCTGGAAGATATATCCATAGCTGCAGTTTTTACAGATGTTATACCGTTGAGTATGTTTTCTTTCGCAGCAATTTTTACTGTGTCAATATCCGATGTCACTCCGTAGAACACAAATCCCTCGGGAACATTTCCCGCAGTTATGAGTTCAAGCGGTACTTCCTTGATCTTGCCTACGGTAATACTTATATCAACATTCTCGGGAGCAACAGTCACATTGCTCACCGGCTGATCATTTTCATCATATGCCACAAGCTGTGCTTTCATCCTTACATCCTGAGATACGGAGTTCACATTTATATTTGCTTTCACGGAAGCCACTTTGCCTACATTCTCAGCATTTCCGTAAACTTCAGCTACTTTGAAATCGCTGTCTTCACCGATAACGGCATATCCTTCAGCAAGTGTACCTGTTTTGGATATTTCAACAACCTTTTCAGCAAACTTCATATCACTTACGCTGACGCTGATATACTTATTTGATATCTCCGACACGCTAACATTCTGCGCCGCACCGGATATACTCACTTCAAGGCTGTGAAGTCCTACGGATTTTACGGAAGATACATCAACTATAGCCACAAGATCACTTTTCTGCATTTTTGACACCTGCACCGTATTTCCGTAAAGAGTAACATCGACAGTGAATTTGTCATTATCAAGTACAAGATCAAGCGCTGTGAGGTTAGCTTCGTTTATAAATGTAACGGGAACACCCTTGAACTGCTTTGTCTGGGTCTGATCCGTATTCGAGAGAGCAAATGCCCAGAGAAAGAACGCAAGAACAAGAGATATTACCATACGGAGGAGTTTATCTTTATTTGTATCGATTTTATTTTTCATCGTTGCCACCTCCCAGCGATCTGAAAAGGCTTTTCTTTTCCGCAGGCATAAACGCGTCATTAAGCATTGCTTCGATTGTTTTCAGATCGACGAATCTTGAAAGTCTGCCGCCGATTGCATAAGAGAGAACGCCTGTTTCCTCACTTACAACAAGTACGATGCAGTCGGATTTTTCGCTTATACCGATAGCCGCACGGTGCCTTGTACCAAGCGACGGATTCAGATTCGGGTTTTGCGTAAGAGGCAGAAGACATGCCGCAGCCGTAATACGCATATGATTGCTTCCGATAACAACCGCTCCGTCATGCATAGGCGTTTTGGGGTAAAATATATTCAGCAGAAGGCTCTTTGACACCTTTGCATCAAGATATACTCCGGAATTGATGATATCGGTCAGCCTTGCCTCTCTTTCCATAACGATAAGTGCGCCTGTTTTCGTCGCAGACAGTTCCTTGAGGGTATCGATGAGTGTTGTCACCACATCCTGAACAGCTTCTGCGGAAACATCCTGCCCGAGTATATTCCCGAGGATGGTGAAGTTGAATATCTTGAAACGGCTGCTTCCGAGCTTTGTGAGTGCATGACGAAGTTCCGGCTGGAACATAATTACAAGGGCGAGAAGTCCGACCGTCATGAAACTCTTTAATACGTAATTGATGGTAATAAATCCGAACCAGTCCGAAAGCTGCGTAATGGCGAAGATAATGACAAGACCGTACACAACCTGTTCCGCCTGCGTGCCTCTTATCCAGGATATTAATTTGTAAATTGCAAATGCTGTTATTGCAATATCTATCACAGAGGCAATATTCATTGCCTTGAATATATCGAAAATTCCACTGTTGAACAATGTACCCATAAACATTTCTCCAATAAGGTAATATATGCGGTCATATGACCGGTAAAACGATAACTGTGAACCATTAAATCCGGTAAGCCCACGTATCCATATAAATAATAACATTTTTAAAGTTATTTAACAACACGCAAAACAAGTAAATATCAGATTCACAGCAAAATTCATGAGAAAAGTCTGTGTTTGCCCGTATTATACAAGCGATTATTAAAATTTCATTAAATAAGTTGCCAATGGTTAATGACTTAATGTATAATAAATTCAAAGAAAGAGGTGATTTTATGGACGGTATAAACATCAACGCAATACTGTGGATACTCAGTATGGTGCTGCTCGTTGTGGTGGAACTGTCTACCGTCGGTCTTTACTGCATATGGTTCGGGTTCGGCTCTCTCGCAGGACTGGTACTTGCGATGATCTCGGCACCCACATATCTGCAGATAATTGCATTTGCTGTAGTGTCTGCCGCGTTGTTTTTCTTCGTCAGGCCGAAGCTTGAGAGAAAAATAAACAGTAAGGCCATAAAGACAAACTCAGATGCTCTCATCGGGAAAACAGGGTTTGCACAGACTGACATAACCGAACAGAACGGCGGACAGGTCAAGATCAACGGACAGATGTGGAGTGCAAAACTTCCCGAAGGCTCCACCGAAACCATCCCGAAAAACAGCAAAGTAATTATCGGAGACATAAAAGGTGTAAAGCTGATTGTTTCCGCTTATAAAACAGACAATGAATAAAATTTCAGATTAAGGAGTACACAAACATGGTATTTGTATTACTGTTCATCGCCCTTGTGGCATTTCTCGCAACACACATCCGTATCGTCCCACAGGCAAACACATTCGTAATCGAGCGTCTGGGAGTATTCAGGGAAATCTGGGAACCGGGAGTACACTTCCTCGTTCCGTTTATCGACAGAGTAGCAAGAAGGATCTCCATGAAAGAACGTATCGCCGATTATCCGCCTCAGCCGGTTATCACAAAAGACAACGTTACAATGCAGATCGATACGGTTATCTACTTCATGGTAACAGACCCGCATCTTTTCAGCTACGGACATGACAATCCGATGATGGCTATGGAAAAACTCACAGCAACAACACTGCGTAACATTATCGGGGATCTTGAACTTGACCAGACTCTTACATCAAGGGATCACATCAACAACCAGATGCGTCTCATCATCGATGAAATCTCAGACGCATGGGGAATCAAAGTTGTCCGTGTTGAAGTTAAAAACATCCTCCCGCCGGCAGATATTCAGTCTGCAATGGAAAAACAGATGAAGGCTGAACGTGAAAAACGTGAAAATGTCCTTCGTGCGGAAGGTGAAAGACAGGCTGCTATCCTTCGTGCGGAAGGTGAAAAAGAAGCCGCAATCCTCAAGGCAGATGCCGTAAAAGAAAAGAAGATCCGTGAAGCACAGGGGGAAGCGGAAGCTATCAGAGCCGTTGCTGAAGCTACAGCAAAAGGTCTTCAGATGATAAAAGAAGCAGAACCGAATCAGTATGTAGTTGCGATCAAAGGCCTCGAAGCACTCCAGACAATGGCTGACGGCCAGGCTACGAAAATCATTATTCCGTCAGAACTGCAGTCCCTCGCAGGTCTTGCAAGCTCACTCACAGGCGTGCTTGAACCGGATAAGAATAAATAAGAAATTACAATCAGATATTTGCGAAAAGATGCCACAAGGCATCTTTTTTGTTGTGTTCTCCCCCCCCGCCGCAGGCCCGCATGTGACACCTTCGGTGTCACATGCGGCTCAAAGGCACAGCCTTTGAGCAGGCAGGCTCCGCCTGCCGCCTGCGGCGGGGTGTATAAAATAAAAAAACATGCAGATACTAACACAAAAGGAGGAATCTGCATGATAATAACCACCTCTCTCAGCGTGAATATTTCAATACTTAAAGACGAGCTGAAAAACTGCGATGACGTGATCTTCAGATCATTCCGCTCAGGCGATATCTGCGAAAAAGAATGTGTCCTGATATTTACAGACGGCATATGCGACAAGGATATGTTAAGTCGTACAGTCCTTGAGAAGATAATGGCAAGCGATTTTCTTTATCCGGAAAACACAAAAAAAGAACTTAACGAAAATTCTCCCGATATAAGCGTACCCGTGTATGATTATAAAACAGAAAACACATACGAACAGGTAATTTCCGCTGTTCTTTCGGGAAACGGGGCACTTCTTGTTGACGGAGAAAATCATTTCATAAACATCACCGCCACAAAAATGAACAGCCGCTCAATTCAGGAAGCAAAAAGCAAAGGTGTCATAAGAGGGCCACGTGACGGCTTTACGGAAAACTTTCTTGACTCAACTTCCCTTATCCGCAGACGACTGAAAACAAAAGAACTGAAAATGGAATTCATTACAGTCGGAACAACAGCTCCTGCAAGAATTGCACTGTGCTACCTGAACGGACAGGCAGATACGGACCGTGTGGATATGATAAGGGAAAAGCTTAATAATCTCAATATTCCGGCGATAATCGACAGCGGACAGATACAAAATGCACTGTCACAAAATAAAAACCGTATAATTTCCGACATTCAGGCAACGGAAAGAGCCGATGATGCGGTTTTCGCCCTCAGCGAAGGAAAGATCGTTATCGTTGCGGAAAATTCTCCGTTTGTGCTTATAATTCCCGGACTTTTACTTTCAATGCTCACTTCATCGGAAGACTATTACGAATCACAGACAAAGAGAAATGCGGTGATTTTCCTTCGGGTATTTTCAAGCGTAATAACCATACTCCTGCCGGCAATATATGTGGGGTTTGTAAAATTCAATCCGGATTTTCTGCCTGACAAGATCATAATAATGCTCACACAGTCAAGAAAAAATGTCGCTTTTCCGCCTTTTCTGGAGATGCTGTT
>SVCP01000050.1 GCA_015058295.1 Anaerofustis stercorihominis | reverse complement strand
CTTCAAACAGAGAGTTTGCCCATGTGGGACCCTGACCCTTATCGTTTGTTGTGTACGGTGAAGACGGTGAACTTGCACCCCAGATTGACGAACAACCTGTTGCGTTTGCGATATACATTCTTTCACCGAAAAGTTGTGTGATGAGTTTTGCGTACGGTGTTTCTCCGCAACCTTCACAAGCGCCTGAGAATTCAAGCATCGGTTTAACAAACTGGCTGCCTTTTACACCGAAGCGGTTGTCGACTTTTTTCTGCGGGATAGTAACCGCATAGTTCCAGTTATTGTCTTCTGCCTCAAGCACGTCGTCGATAGGAACCATTCTGATTGCTTTTGCCTTATCCGGGCAGGAGTTTACACAACTCTGACATCCTGTACAGTCTCTCGGAGATACCTGAACACGATATTTATACTGTGAATATGCTCTTCCGAGAGCATCGATTGTTACGAAGCCTTCAGGAGCATTGCCTGCTTCTTCCTCTGTAAGAAGGATCGGTCTGATTGCCGCATGAGGACATACGAGCGAACATGTGCCGCACTGAGTACATTTTTCAGGATCCCATACAGGAACATTGAGAGCTATAGTTCTCTTTTCGTATTTTGATGTTCCGGGTGGAATAATACCATTTTCACGACCTGCAAATGCAGATACGGGAAGTTCGTTGCCCTTCTGCGCAACCATAGGTCTGAGAAGCTTTGTAATGAATTCAGGTTCATCCACAACCTGTGTTTCTTTACAATCGCAGGCATCTTTCCAGCTTTCCGGAACTTCGATCTTAACGAGAGAATTTACACCATTGTCAATAGCAGCATAGTTCATATCAACGATATGCTGACCTTTTTTACCGTAACTTGTTACTACAGCTTTTTTAAGATGCGCTTCAGCTTCTTCATAGGGAATTATTTCAGCAAGCTTGAAGAAAGCTGACTGCATTATCATATTGATCTTTCTGTTCAGACCAATGCTCTGAGCAATGCCGCTGGCATTGATCGTGTAGAAATTAACATTGTTTTCTGCGATATATCGCTTCATTTCTGCAGGGAGATGACTGTCAAGCTCTTCCGGAGCCCATACTGTGTTCAGAAGGAGGTTTCCGCCCGGCTTGACATCTTCCCATATAGCATAACGGTTCACGTAACTCTGCATTGAGCAGGAAACGAAGTCTGCTTTATCAATAAGGTATGTAGCCTTGATCGGATTCTTTCCGAAACGCAGGTGGCTCATTGTTACGCCGCCTGATTTCTTACTGTCATAGTCAAAATATCCCTGAGCGTACATATCTGTATTGTCACCGATAATCTTGATGGCACTCTTGTTTGCACCGACAGTACCGTCTGAGCCAAGCCCCCAGAATTTGCAACTGATAGTACCTTCCGGAAGTGTATCTATAGCTTCCCCTACAGGAAGTGAGAGGTTAGTAACATCGTCATTGATGCCGATTGTGAAGCTGTTTTTCGGTTCATCCAAATCAAGATTGTCAAATACAGCCTTGATCTGTGCGGGTTTTGTGTCTTTTGAACCGAGCCCATAACGACCGCCAACAATAACCGGCTGGGTTTTCTTTCCGAAGAAGAGACTTCTCACGTCAAGATAGAGCGGTTCACCCATTGCGCCGGGTTCTTTTGTTCTGTCAAGAACAGCAATCTTTTTAACCGTTTGCGGAAGAACATCAAAGAAATATTTTTCACTGAACGGACGATAAAGACGAACTTTGATGAGACCTGTCTTTTCGCCTTTTGCATTGAGATAATCAACGGTTTCTTCGATTGTTTCACATACGGAACCCATAGCAACGATTATCTTTTCAGCATCAGCTGCACCATAGTATTCAAACGGGCGATATCTGCGGCCTGTAATACCTGAAAGTTTTTCCATATATGTATCCACAACATCAGGTAATGTGTCGTAGAATTTATTGAGAGCTTCCTTATTCTGGAAGAAAATATCAGGATTCTGCGCCGTACCTTTAGTATACGGTCTGTCGGGACTCATGGATGTTTTCCTGAATTTTTCAAGTGCTTCAAGGTTGACAAGACCTTTGAGATCTTCATAATCGAGTACTTCTATTTTCTGAATTTCGTGGGATGTCCTGAATCCGTCGAAGAAATGCAAAAACGGGAACTGCGCATCAATGGCACACAAATGAGCAACAGCGGCAAGATCCATGGCTTCCTGAACACTGTTTGATGCTAATAGTGCGAACCCTGTGGTTCTTGTAGACATAACATCCGAGTGATCACCAAAGATAGACAGTGCATGGCCGGCAAGTGCCCGCGCCGCAACATGGAATACACCGGGGAGTTTTTCTCCGGAGATTTTATACATATTCGGGATCATAAGAAGAAGTCCCTGAGATGCAGTGAAAGTCGTTGTCAGAGCACCTGCGGACAGGGACCCGTGAACGGCACCTGCAGCACCGGCTTCAGACTGCAGTTCTGCAACATCAACCTTTTGCCCGAAAATATTTTTCATACCATTAGCAGACCATTCGTCTACAACTTCTGCCATCGTTGATGACGGAGTAATAGGATAGATAGCTGCGACTTCCGTGAAGGCATATGCACTGTGAGCAGCTGCATTGTTGCCGTCCATTGTCTTCATTTTCTTAGCCATTTGTTTTCCTCCCAACATATTTCATAAAAAGCAGGTATGTTAAATGTTAATTGTCGGCAATTATCAATTAACTCTCTCGCTGAGCCAGATAAGAATATCATTTATTACTTCGTCTTTTTCCGGCTCATTGAGGATTTCGTGGAATAATCCATCATATATTTTAAGTGTTTTGTCCTGAGAAGATATATTCTTCTCAAAATTTACCGATGCTGACGGATCGGAAAGTTTATCTTCCCCACCGTGCAGTATCAACACAGGGTAACTGAATGATTTTGCGTTGTTTTTCACATGTGATGTACCCAGTACACAGAACTGTTTATACAGGGCAAATGTGAGTTTTTTAAGGTTGAGCGGATCTGTATTGTAAAGTTCAACTACCGCAGGATCTCTTGAGACAAGATCCCCCAGTGAATTTCCGAGTGTCGCATTCGGAGCGATGCTGCCGAGGATTTTTATTATACCCGTAAGCTTCGCTGCCGCCGGAGGAGTATCCGTGCATGCACCACTGAGAATGACACCGTCAACAAGACCCTTTTCCCTTTCACCTGTATAAGCGGCAACGCATCCGCCCATACTGTGACCGAAAAGAAATACTTTCTTACCGGGATTTTCCGATTTTGCGATATTTACGAGCGAAACAGCTTCATCAACATATCTGTCGAATCTGTCAAGATACCCTCTTTTCCCTTCGCTTTGGCCGTGTCCGTACAAGTCAAATGAATACACACTGTAACCTGCATCATTAAGCTTTTGAGTGAAGTAATCATATCTTCCGCAATGTTCACCGAGACCGTGAACTATACAGATAACCGCCTTTGAGTTTTCGACAATACTTTTGTATGAATAAAGTTTTGTTCCGTCGTGTACGAAGTCAATAGGTATCTTGTTCATAATATCACCTTGTATCTGCAAGCAAGCTCATAAGCCGGGTTCTGTTTTAATGACCATCTATCTTGACAAACCGTCGCCGGTTGCCTAAAGCGACTTACCATGAGCAGGACGGGCCGCCCCTTCACGCTCTTTCTTAGTCTTGCTCCGAATGGGGTTTACACGTCCGGACAGTTACCTGCCCGCCTGTGCGCTCTTACCGCACCCTTTCACCCTTACCTTCCGAAGAAGGCGGTTTCCTTTCTGTTGCACTTTCCTTAGAGTTGCCTCCACCTGACGTTATCAGGCATTCTGCCCTGAGGAGCCCGGACTTTCCTCGCAGTTTCCCACGCGGTCAAACGGCTTGCTCGCAGCCTTTTAAATATAATAACACTTAAGGGTAAATGTATCAATCAAAATTTAAAAAAACTTCGATATCCGTACACTTACTTTCGAAAATTCTGACATTTTTATCATATTCAGCTAATTTAGCTTTCATAATGCTGATAAAACTTTGCTCACTTTCAAAATGTGTGGGGCAAACAGCTGTAATTCCGCTTTCTTCACACACAAGAAAGTCGCTCCACTTAAGATCCGCACAGATATAAAGGTCTGCACCCATTCTCATTGCAGTCTTCAGATAATCTGAACCGCTTCCGGAACATATGGCCACTGTCCTTACTTTTTTACCCTTATAGTTGCGTGATGCTTTTATTACACCGCTTGCGCATATATTCCGTACAGAGTGTATAACATCCTCCGCAGGCATTTTTCCCGGAAGATCACCTATCAGCCCGAGACCGATATGTGAATCTGCACTGATACATTCGGAAACAGTCACTGTATTCTCCGGATTTATGCGATGGAGTTTTTGTGTGAGCTTTCCGCTGAGAGATTTAAAACATGTTCCGTTTATGATCATGCGTCCGTCCTGAGTGTTTACAATGGTTATATTTTCAGCATTGACACCTTCAAACACATCTGCAAATCCTTCAAATGTACAGTTCTTTGCTGCCACAACGGAAAATGTACATTTCATCTCGCTTATGTTATCGAGATATCTGAGGGACGTAAGTCCGAGTTCTGATGCGATATACCGGTTCATACTGTATTCACTTACATCAAAGCTTGTGTGTGATGAATACACGCTTATATCATTTTTTATGAGCTTTCTGATTATATCACTTTTATAATCATCTGTTATTCTCTTTACTCCCGAAAAAAGAAGCGGATGATGCGATATTATAAGATTACAGCCTTTCTCTATGGCTTCGTCAATCACATCGGCGAGCACATCCACGCACAGGAGGACACCTGTCACATCGCTGTTCATATCCCCTACCTGCAGACCGCTGTTATCCCAGGAATACTGCCATTTTTCCGATGCGAATGTGTTTATATATTCAATAATTTCCCTGATTTTCATATATTCCGAGCACCTCGTTTATTCTTCGCTTTTCAGCATCAAGCTGCGAAAGCGTATCTTCGTTTTCCTTTTGGGAATCTTTTATTTTACGGATAATATTTTCACATATATCCAGTCTGAATTTCAGAAAATCAAAATATGTTGCATCTTTCTTCTCCGCAAGATATGACGGATAGAGAAAATCGTCTTTTCTCACAGGTGTATCCGCACTGCACATAATAATACGGTAATAAAGATGTTTTTCATGAACGATCTTTTCATCGATAACACCGAAACCGTTGTTGTAAAGATACTCATTAAGTTCATCAAATCCCGACTGTGGCTGCAGTATAAGATATTTTGCACTTTTCGCCACACGTTCGTCTTTCGCAAGGATAGACTTCATAAGCTCTCCGCCCATCCCGCATATTGTAATGGCTTCGGCTTCGTTTTCCTTAAGGACACTCAGTCCGCTTCCGAGGCGGAAATCGCATCTGTCATACACACCGAATCGGCGGCATGTTTCTTTACCGTTTTCAAGAGGGCCAGCATTCACATCGGTTACGATTGCTCGCTGTGCAATACTATTCAAAAGCAGATATACGGGAAGATATGCATGATCACTCCCCACATCCGCAACTGTTTTTACTTCCGGCACCAACGAACATACGGCCGTTAATCTTTTATCAAGTTTCATATAATATTCCAAGCATTTTAAATTCGTTCTTGTTTCGAATAGCTTTCTTTTCAAAACTCACAAAGCAATATTGCAAAACTTTCTAAGAAACATTTTAACACATCACACAATAGGAATACAACAAAAAAATGCAATATACAACAAAAAAGAACGGATATATCTCTTATCCGCCCTGTTATATCTTTTTTTGCATAAAAAAATGGCTCCCCAGGTAGGACTTGAACCTACGACCTCTCGGTTAACAGCCGATTGCTCCACCGATTGAGCTACTGAGGAACGCTCTGAACAATAGTTATTATATCACTTGTTTCGTTTTTGTCAAGCATAAAAATTAAAAATATTTATTTTTTCATTTCACATATCGTGCCGACGATATATATTATTGCCTGCATTTGTGTAAATATACGCCGGACACAAAAAAGAAGGAGCACCGCTCCTTCATATATCTATTTTTCGAATTTCAATACCTGTATGTACATTTCATCTTTGGCGCTGTCCGGCTGCTCGACTCTGACTTCGCAGGTGATGCCTTCTATTTTCGTTGTCCAGGTATGCACCATTTCCGCCTGATGGAACTGCTGGTTTACATCAACGTCATATGTTTTGGTCTCTGTGTTTTTCTTTCCGAATTCTTCATTGAATGTTTCCCATACCTGTGTTTCCGTCTCGAAACCGCCGTAGAGCTTTGATGCAAGGGTGAAGAACTTTTCACTGTCGGAAAGCTTGATGCTTGTTTTTGTGTAATACGAAACAAAAGACATTCCGATAAATTTCTTGCCCGCAACCTCTTCGTCATGCGTTGAGATCCCTACAACCACAAAATGTTCGTCTCCGGGATTGTTAAGACCATATCCCCTGCTGCCTTCGTTGGGATAATCCACATCATAAATATCATATTCCATTCTCAGTTCCGCCAGCTCTGCGGAAAGGACATCTTTTTCGATGGGAAATTCCGGCGAAGGCATAAGCACCTTGTCGTCATTTCCGCAGGCGAAAGCCGTAAGCAACAACATAGCCAGAAGCAGTGCAATAGTTTTCTTTTTCATTTTGTATCTCCTTTATTTTTCAATGAGTCTGATAATCTTTATGTACTCAGCATCTTCATTTATATCAGGTTGCTGCGTCTCAACCTCGCAGATTATGCCGTTGATTTCCCTGCTCCACACAGCCGTTCTCTGTGGAGGATGATTTTCTGCGGAAACATCCACATCATGATCCGTGTATACGGTGTTTACCTTTCCGTATTCTTCGGAGAATGTTTTCCATATAATATCGTCGCTTTCGAATTTGCCGGAAAGTAACCGTGCAGAAATAATCATAAAATTCTCGCAGTCATTAACCTGTAAAGCATATTTTTCATAGTATTTCCGCCAATCATGATCATTGAAATAAGTCTCCGGGAAAATGATCTGTTTCTGCTTCAATTATAAAATATCACAAGGTATATGTAAACATTTTTAATGAAATTATAATGAAATGCATCAATTTACACGGCATACGGCTGTTATTGGTTTAATATATTATATCCTTCATTACATTGTGTTTATTTCTGTATGAGCAAACGATTCTGTACACACATCGATAAAACTGAAAAATACAATTAAAAGCTAATTGCAAGAAAATTTGAAATTATTTCACAAAGGGTATTGACAAGCAGTGAAACAGTCGTTATAATCGTGAGCAAATAAACCGATGACGAAGAGTAGTACCCGATAATTGAAATTCAAGAGAGCCTCGTAAGGTGTGATGAGGTAAGGGAGATTACGGCGAATGGACTTCCGAGGGCGGAGCGAAAGGCAACGAGTAGCAACGACGGGTTCCTCACCCGTTATCAGGCGAGGCGCGTATGGATGTACGTGTAGCGAGTGGATGCATTGCATCAATTTGGGTGGTATCGCAGAATATGTCTTTTGTCCCATGTGTGGATAAAAGGCTTTTTTTATTAACTCACTGCCGTGGCGACGCAGCTGAGACATCTGCCACTCAAGGAAATACTTTATTACTGAATTATTTGGAGGAACCAAAATGAAAAACACAATGAAAAAAGTATTATCTATCCTTATCGCCATCACAATGTTATTTGCAGCGGCAGCTTGCGGCGACAGTGACACTGAAGCAATCAAAATTGCAGTAGTAAAACAGATGGACCACCCGTCACTTGACGAAATTGCGGCAGCTGTAACGGCACAGCTCGATGCCATTGAAACGGCTGAAGGCGTAGCTATTGAATATGAAGTATTCTCCGGTCAGGGCGAACAGGCAACACTCAAACAGATCGGTGATCAGGCTATCGCAGACGGATATGACGCTATTATTCCTATCGCAACTCTTGCGGCACAGGTAATGACAGTATGCGCGGAAGACACACAGACACCTGTTATCTTTGCAGCTATCTCTGACCCGGCAGGCGCTGAACTTACGGGAATCGATTATGTTACAGGTACAAGCGATGCACTTGATACAGAATTCATTATGGAAATGATGCTTAAACAGAATCCGGATATAAAACACGTCGGACTTTTATACTCACTTTCAGAAATCAACTCACAGGCACCTATTGCAGAAGCAAAAGCATATCTCGATGCAAAAGGAATCAAATATTCTGAAGCAACAGGTAACACAAACGACGAAGTAATCGCTGCGGCCAGCGTACTTATCTCAAATAAAGTAGATGCAATCTTCACACCTACAGACAACATTATCCAGGCGGCTGAACTTGCGATTGTTGACAGCTTAATTGATGCGAAAATCCCCCACTACACAGGTGCGGATTCATTCGTAAGAAACGGTGCTTTCACAACATGCGGCGTAAACTACACAGACCTCGGAACACAGACAGCGGATCTTGCATATAAAGTTGCTGTAAACGGTTTTGACGGAATCGAAGATTTTTACAAAGTAGACGGGGGAATCATTACCGTAAATACGGAAACAGCGGCGGCTCTCGGAATCGACTACTCAGTATTCGACGGAATGGGAACTATCGTGGAAGTTCAGACAACAGAAGAATAAATCAGCATATAAAAATTCAATAGATTAATCTGCCTGCATAGATACTATGCAGGCTTACACTTAGGAGTCATTTATGTTATTTATCGCACAGACAGCACTGGAACTGGGATTTGTATACGCACTTGTTTCCATGGCACTGTATTTAAGCTATCGTGTACTTGATATTGCGGATCTTACAACAGACGCATCATTTGTCCTCGGAGCAGCTGTATCCGTGGCGTTTGCGGCAAAAGGACATCCGGTAATCGGCATTTTTGCGGCAATGACAGCGGGAAGCCTTGCAGGAAGCGTAACGGCAGTGCTGCAGACAAAAATGGGTGTACCGTCGATTCTTGCGGGGATCATTACAAACACAGGGCTTTACACCATAAATCTTCTTGCCATGGGCTGGTCATCAAATCTCAGTCTGCTCAAACAGAAAACGATCTTTACAATGCTGAGAGATACAGGTATCGGCGGAAACTGGTATGAGTTTTTGCTTATCTCTGTAATAGTAATTCTTGCGGCATTGTTCCTCATCTGGTTTCTGTCCACAAGGCTCGGTCTTTCAATCAGGGCAACCGGAGACAATAAAGATATGGTCAGCGCATCTTCCATCAATCCCGGAGGAATGATTACTATCGGTCTTTGTATTGCAAACGCATATACTGCCCTTTCGGGAGCAGTCGTCGGACAGATGCAGAAAGCCGCCGATATAAACAGCGGAACGGGTATCGTAGTAGTAGGTCTTGCTTGTCTTATTATCGGGGAGACGATCTTCGGAAAAGGAAAAGCATCGAAGAGCATGGTTGCTGTAATAGTGGGAAGTGTAATATACAGACTAATTTATGCAATAGTGTTAAAAACGGCAATCGTACCCATTGAGTGCCTGAAACTCGTCACGGCGACGATAGTTGCGCTTGCAATCGCCGCACCGACAATGAAAAATAAGGCAAAGCTCAACAAACAAAAAACAGATTCGATGAAAAGAAGGGGGATTTAGAAATGTTAAAAATAAATAACATCTCAAAAACCTTTAATACGGGGACGATAAACGAAAAAGTTGCCGTAAAAAACTTATCCCTTCATATGTCCGAAGGAGAATTCGCCACCATAATCGGTTCCAACGGCGCAGGTAAATCCACACTTTTCAACGCAATCGCAGGAAGCTTCATCGTGGACGAAGGATCTGTATTTCTCGGCGGAGAAGATGTGACATTCTATCCCGATTACAAGCGCAGCAAAGAAATCGGAAGACTGTTCCAGGATCCGTTAAAAGGCACAGCGCCCAATATGACCATAGAAGAAAACCTTGCCCTTGCATATCTGCGTGCAGGAAAAGGCTTCTCCCCTTTCAGCAGGATATCCAAAAGTGACAGAGAGTTTTTTGCTCATCACCTGGAGCTTCTCGGAATGGGACTTGAGGAAAGAATGAACCAGCCTGTAGGACTTCTCAGCGGAGGACAAAGGCAGGCTCTTACGCTTCTTATGGCGACGATAGTTCCGCCAAAGATCCTTCTTCTTGACGAACATACAGCGGCGCTTGATCCGAAAACTGCGGAGAAAGTACTTGAGCTCACGGAAGATATCGTTTCCCGCAACAACATCACCTGTCTTATGATAACTCACAATATGACCCAGGCACTCTCTCTCGGAAACAGGACACTTATGATGAACGAAGGGAATATCGTCTTTGATGTAAGCGGAGAAGAAAGAAAAAATATGAGTATAAATGACCTACTCATAAAGTTCAGGGAAGGCGCAGGACAGGATCTTGATAACGACAGGATACTACTTTCATAGTTAGCAAAACGACGGAAAATCCGTCGTTTTTTATTGTATGTAAAAATAAATTATCTCCTTCCCACTTGAAGAATGGATAATCCGTTGTATAATGTTATTGATTAAATCTATGGAGAGAATATGAAAAGCAAGATCGAAATACTTTCCCCTGCGGGAAATCTTGAAATATTAAAAAATGCCATCAACAGCGGTGCGGACAGCGTATACTTTGGCGCAAAGGAGTTCAATGCAAGGCGAAATGCAATGAACTTCGAAAAAGAAGATATAATCGAAGCCGTTAAGTTCGCGCATCTCAGGGGCGCACGGACTTATCTTACGCTGAATACAATTATCTTTGATGAAGAATATCAGAAGGCTGTTGAAGAAATAAAATTCGCGACAAAAGCAGGAATCGACGCCATCATAGTACAGGATCCGGGCATGCTTTCGCTTATCAGAAAAGTATCTCCCGAAATGGAAGTACACGCATCAACACAGATGAGTGCACATTCCGTGAGCGATGTTCTTGCACTTGAAGAAATGGGCTTTTCACGCGTAGTCGTTGCGAGAGAATTGTCAAAAGAAGAGATCATAAACATAAAGAAAAATACATCCGCAGAAATAGAGACATTTATTCACGGTGCGCATTGTATGAGTGTATCAGGGCAGTGTTATTTTTCTTCCGCTCTCGGAGAAAGAAGCGGCAACCGAGGCCTCTGCGCACAGGTATGCCGACTTCCGTTCAAAGGCAATGACAAAAACGACTATTCCCTCTCACTGAAGGATATGTCACTCATTGACCGGCTCCACGAAATGGAAGATGCAGGCATTTCCACAGTAAAGATTGAAGGACGTATGAAAAACACTTCATATGTAAACTGCGTAACAAAAGCTGTTTACGACAAAAGAGAACATGACACATACGACAAGGAATCTATCAGAAATATATTCAGCAGAAGCGGATTCACAGA
>SVCP01000049.1 GCA_015058295.1 Anaerofustis stercorihominis | reverse complement strand
CCCACTTCTTCCGCCGTAAGTCCGAGAGTAACCGCTGTCGTAAGCACCTGAAGCATATCTGATGCTGCGTGTCCGACGATAGCCGCGCCGATAACAACGTCATTTTCATCGGTGATGACCTTTACAAATCCCGTAAGATGTCCGCTTGCCTGAGCTTTTCCGAGGCCTTTGAAGTCAAATGTTCCTACCTTGTAGTCTACTCCTTCATCTTTAAGCTCAAATTCCGTCTTACCAACGGTTGCAACCTGCGGGTTAGTAAATACGCAGGCCGGAACAGCGTTGTATTTCATCTGTTTGTTCTTCCCGAGGATATTGTCCACCGCCACAAACGCTTCTTTTGATGCGACATGTGCCAGCTGATAAGATGACAGGATATCGCCTATGGCATAGATGTTGTCTGCTGTTGTTCTGAGAGTTTCATCAGTTTTTATGAAGCCTCTTTCCGTAAGCTCAACTCCCGCATTCTCAAGATTCAGCCCTTCCGTATAAGGCCTCCTGCCTACAGAGACCATAAGATATTCTGCAGACAGACTCTTTCCGCTGTTAAGAGTTACTTCAACGCTGTCTTCGCCGACTTTCACTTCACCGACACCGTCTGAAGTGATTACTTTCACTTTATCTTTTTTGAACTGTCTGAGAACGTGCTTTATAACATCTTCGTCACATGTCGAAAGTATTCTGTCCTGCATCTCGACAACGGTAACCTCGCTTCCCATTTTTGCAAGGAACTGGCCGATCTCACATCCGATAACACCTCCGCCTACGATGATGATTGACTCCGGAAGAGTGTTCATATCGAGAATCTCATTTGATGAGATCACTCTCTTTCCGTCATACCCGAACATTTTCGGAACTGTTGGTACGGAACCTGTTGCAAGGATAACGTAATCTGTACTGATCAATTCTTCTTCCCCGCCGTCTTTTACGACCTTTACGGTATTTTTATCGACAAGGCTTGCGAATCCGTTCACATATGTTATTTTATTTGCCTTGATGAGCATTCCTATACCTTTGACAAGGTTTTTTACTACTTTATTTTTTCTTTCGATGATCTTTTCGTAATCAACGGTAACAGTGCCGTCTTTGAGTATGCCGAAATCATCTGCATCTGCCACTGCTTCATACGCATCATACGAAGCCACAAGCGCCTTTGTCGGAATACATCCTCTGTTCAGACAGGTGCCACCAAGCTCATCCTTATCTATAAGCACAACCTCAAGGCCTTTTTTCGCCGCATATATGGCAGCTTCATATCCTCCGGGGCCTGCGCCGATAACCGTAAGTTTCATAAAATTACCTCCTAAAGTCCCGCTTCATCCAGTATAAGGGGAACATTTTCTTCTGCACCGATAGCCATGATATGTACACCGTGGCACAGTCCCTGCGCTTTGATCTCGCTGATCATTTCCGCAGCGATGAGTATTCCTTCCTTGACCGGATCGGATGATTCTTTCATTCTCTGAATGATATCGTCGGGAACGTTGATTCCCGGAACATTTTTGTTCATATATCTTGCGGCTCCCGCACTCTTGAGAGGAATGATTCCCGCAAGAACGTATGCGTCATATTTTGAAGCATAATCCATAAATCTCTTGAACGGTTCAAGTGAATATACACCCTGTGTCTGGAAGAATTTTGCTCCTTCCGCAACTTTCTTTGCGTATTTGTACATATGAAGCTCAAGTGGCTCATACTCAGGCGTTACGCTTGAACCGAGGAAGAATACCGGAGGTTCTCCCTGCAGTTTGTTTCCGCCTGCATCGAATCCCGCCTCCAGCTGCTTTACTGCTGTGAGCATACTTACGCTGTCAAGATCGAATACCGGCTTTGAACACTTGCAGTCACCTACAGTAGTATGATCTCCCGTAAGAGTGAGGACATTTTCGATTCCGAATGCCGCTGCGCTGAGAAGATCTCCCTGTATTGCCATTCTGCTGCGGTCTCTGCCCGTCATCTGAAGGACAGGTTCAAGCCCCGCTTGTTTGAGTTTGATGCAAAGTCCCAGAGACGATGCTTTCAGAGATGCACTCTGAAAGTCTGTTACATTGACTGCATCCACTCTGCCTTTAATAAGCTCCGCACAGTGCATCTGATGCGAAAAATCGCACCCTTTCGGCGGTGCCATTTCGGCGGTTACCGCAAACTGTCCGGACTCCAGTTTAGTTTTCAGCAAACTCATTTACCTTCCTCCTTTGTATTCAATACTCTCGGATATGCGACTGCGCCATAATCCTTCGTCGGGATACTCTTCATAAGCCTGTCAAGCCTTCCCTGCTCTTTGAGTCTGTTGTAGATGAGTATCCATGCACAGTCATTTTCCGGATTAACTTCGCATTTTCCGTCTTTCGCTCCTCCGCACGGACCGTTTGTCAGCGATTTAGCACATTTTGTAACAGGGCATATTGCCGCAGTATCCGCAAGAACACAGTCCCCGCAGAGTTTGCAGGCTTCACTGAAAATCCCCTGCCTTTCAATTTCACCGAGAAACAGCGTATTATTTGAAGGATACACAACTTTATCTGTGTTTGTCGCAACAGTCTGGACTCCGTCACCGCATGCTGCGCTGATTATTGCATCTGCTTCAGGCAGAACTTCCTTAAGCTGTTTGATTTCTTTTTTTACAAGAAGCTTGTTACACGAGTTGGTCATAACCACACTTCCAAGAACGTTTATTCCGTGTGCCTCAAGCTTCGCTTTAAGTTCCTCGAGAGCCTCCGCAGAGCCGGTCTTACATACAGTAGCGCACTCTCCGCAGCCTGTGAGGACAACATTTTTGCATCCTTCAAGCATCTGAAGGAGCTCTTCAAATGGTTTCTGTTTTGTTATAATCATACTTTACTCCTTAAAACAAACCGCTCTGCAATTTCGCAGCCTTGATGACGTGTTCACCGAGAAGCGCAGTTGTGATGGGGCCTGTTCCTCCTCCGAGACCCGGAGTTGCGGAGGTTACCATCTTTGCCTTTTCAAGACAATCCACATGAGCATCTCCGGCACGGACTTTCTTTCCCTTTTCATCAATCACCGGATTTCCGTCATCATCTTTCATCGTTGACATCGCCACATCCACAAGGACAGCATCTTCGCTGAGCATATCAGCATTCACAAGGCCGTATTTACCGACTGCAGTAACTACGATATCTGCCTTCTGAGTATAACTCTTTACGTCCTTTGTGTAAACATGACACATGGTTACAGTGGCAAATTCGTTTGTCATCATCATCGCAAGGGGTTTTCCCACTACAGCGGAGTTGTTGATTATTACAACATCCTTGCCTTTAAGGTCTACTTCATAATATTCGAGAAGTTTCATTACTCCTTCTGCAGTACACGGGAAAAATCCTGCATTATCGCCTATCATAAGCTTACCGAGGTTCGTCGGATTCATAGCATCCGGATCCTTTGCGGGACTGATGGCATATTTTATCACTTCCTCATCAAGCTGAGGCGGAAGAGGCTTGAAGATAAGTATTGAGTGTATCAACTCATTTCCGTTCACCTCGGAAAGTTTCGCAAGAAACTCATCCTGAGTAACATCTTCACTGAAAACGATGCTTTCGACTTCGATTTCAGAAGCTGCCATTCTCTTTATGATGCTCTTTTCGTAAGAAACAGAACCCATATCGTCCCCGACTCTGAGTATTGCCAGACGAGGAATAATTCCTTTTTCCCTTAAAAGACGACTTTCTTCCGTAAGTTTAAGTATCATATGTTCGCTTACGGTCTTGCCGCTGAGAATTGTTGCACTCATATCCTGCCTCCTTATTTATTCTGATTTTCCAAAAATTCTTCTACATATTTGTAGACTCTGTCACAGACGATGGTTCCGTATGTTACGAGTGGCATAAGTTCATTTTTTATGTTTCTCGCATATTCCTCATCGTCAAACATCATTATGTTGACAAGCACATTCATCCATCCGCCTACGAGACCGCTCTTCAGAAGCAGTACACCTACTCCCACGTCCGATATTACAAGCGGGGAACATTTATCCGAAAGATTTTCCAGAAGTACTATAGCTTCGTAACTTTTCTTCACTATTTCCTTCGGCACTTCACAGGCGATCTCTATTGCGTCGTTTATGGCTTTCTTTTTTATTTCTTTCTCTTCTTCCGTAGAAGCCGGAAGTGCATATGCTTTTGACAGAGGGATAAAGTTCTCTGCGTCCTTGTCAACAAAGCTCATCAGCTCATCTGTAAGAACTCTGAGCTTACCGATTATATCTTCAAGCCGTTCTTCGTATATTGCATACTTCTTCTTTCCTATGGTAAGATTGCATACCATGCCCCCGAGGGCTGCGCCAAGGCTTGCCGCAATGGCGCTTACTGCACCGCCGCCGGGAGTAGGAGATTTCGAGAAGGACTCGTTCACAAAGTCCTGAAGCTTGTAATCAATATATTTCATTATCTCCCTCCGATGTTTACCTGTTTATTTCAGAACAATCCTGAGATCACTCCGTTGTCATCAACATCAATGTGTTCAGCTGACGGCACCTTCGGAAGTCCCGGCATTTTCATAATCTCACCGGTCACCGCTACGATGAATCCCGCGCCTGCTGAGAGTGTTACTTCACGGATTGTAATTTCAAATCCCGTCGGTCTTCCCAGCTTTTTCTGGTCGTCCGTAAGTGAATACTGTGTCTTAGCCATACATACCGGAAGTTCACCGTATCCCATTGCCTCAAGATTTTCAATCGTCTTTGATGCAGAGTGCGAGTACACAACCCCGTCTGCACCGTAGATTTTCTTACAGATTGCTTCGATCTTGTCTTTGATGGGAATATCAAGCTCATATGTATAATTCACTTCGCTGGGGATATCACAGAGTCTGATAACTTCTTTCGCAAGTTCTTCGCCGCCTGCTCCGCCGTGTTCCCATACTTCCGAGATCTTTACGTTCACTCCGAGTTCCGCACATTTCTTTGTCACGAAATCGATTTCCGCATCTGTATCTGTGACAAATTTGTTAAGAGCGACTACCGCAGGGACTTTGAATACGTCGCGGATATTCTCAACGTGTTTAAGAAGATTCGGGATACCTTTTTCGAGTGCCTCAAGATTTTCCGCTTTGAGGTCATTCTTTCCTACACCACCATTATATTTAAGTGCTTTTACAGTTGCAACGATAATTATCGCATCCGGTTTGAGTCCTGCCTGACGGCATTTGATGTCAATGAACTTTTCTGCTCCGAGGTCAGCACCGAATCCTGCTTCCGTAACTACATAATCCGCAAAGTGCATCGCCATTTTTGTTGCAAGCACCGAGTTACAGCCGTGAGCGATGTTTGCAAACGGTCCTCCGTGAATAAGTGCAGGTGTTCCTTCAAGCGTCTGTACAAGGTTTGGTTTGATGGCATCTTTCAGGAGAGCCGCCATAGCACCTTCCGCTTTGAGTTGCCCTGCAGTTACGGGGTTACCTTTTCTGTCATATGCAACAACTATCTTTGCAAGTCTCTGTTTAAGGTCTGAAATAGAACTGCTCATACAGAATATCGCCATGATTTCCGATGCTACAGTGATATCAAATCCGTCTTCTCTCGGAACACCTTCGCTTTTTCCTCCGAGGCCGTTGACTATTTTTCTGAGCTGACGGTCATTCATATCAACCGCCCTTCTCCAGACGATTCTTCTTGAATCGATATCAAGTTCGTTCCCCTGATAAATATGATTGTCGATCATCGCTGCGAGCAGGTTATTCGCAGCTCCTACTGCATGGAAGTCGCCGGTAAAGTGAAGATTGATATCTTCCATAGGAACTACCTGTGCGTATCCGCCGCCTGTAGCTCCTCCCTTAACACCGAATACCGGCCCCAAGGAGGGTTCTCTGAGTGCCACGACTACATTTTTACCAAGTCGCGCAAGGGCATCCGATACACCTACTGTCGTCGTCGATTTACCTTCTCCTGCGGGAGTCGGGTTGATGGCGGTTGTCAAAATCAGCTTTGCAGGCTTTCCTGAACCCGGTTTTGTTTTCATGAGGTTTGAATCCAGTTTAGCTTTATATTTTCCGTAAAGCTCGATGTCATTCTCCTCGAGTCCAAGTTTAGCAGCAATCTCTCTGATGTCCTGTAAAGTTGCTTCCTGAGCAATCTCAATGTCAGTTTTGTAAACCATTTGGTGCCTCCATTCATATTTTATTTTTTCCATTTTACGGAGCGCTTTATTTTCCAAACATATCGCCTCCGCAATAAAACTATAGCATAATACGCAAAATGAGGTCAACAGGTTCATTCAAATTTGTAGATTTTCATATAAATGCCTTACAAACAGTTGAAATATACAATTTTTATGTGATTCGGATAATGATTTTATTCAAAATTTAAATATTTTTTGACAGAGGGTGACTCTTTCATTCAAAATTGAATAAAAATAAGGGGCAAAAATGCCCCACCTTATTTTGTTAACTTTTACCGATTTTTATGCGAAATTTTAAATACTGCAGTATTTTATACGCCTTGCTTTATCAGAATAAGCCTATTACTCTTCCGTCCTCAGCAATGTCAATATGCTCAGCTGCGGGCACTTTCGGAAGTCCCGGCATCTTCATAACAGTACCTGTAAGAGCTACAATAAAGCCTGCTCCGGCACTTACAATAACTTCGCGGATCGTCATTTCAAATCCTTCCGGACGACCTAATTTAGTCTCATCATCAGAAAGCGAATACTGAGTTTTTGCCATACAGATCGGAAGGTTTCCAAAACCGAGTTTTTCAAGTTCTGCGATCTGTTTGTTTGCTGCATGAGAATATACTACATTGCCTGCGCCGTAAATACGTTTGCAGATTGTTTCAATTTTTTCTTTGACAGGTCTGTCAAGTTCATATGTATAATGAACCTTGCTCGGAATGCCACAAAGACGGATAACTTCGTTGGCAAGTTCTTCTCCGCCTGCTCCGCCGTGTTCCCATACTTCGGAGAGAACTACATTTACTCCGTAAACACTGCATTTGTTCTTTACAAGTTCGATTTCTTCGTCTGTGTCCGTAACAAATTTGTTGAGCGCAACAACACACGGGATCTTGAATACGTTTCTTACGTTTTCTACGTGCTTGAGAAGGTTCGGAAGACCTTTTTCAAGTGCTTCGAGATTTTCTTCCTTTAATTTATCTTTCGGAACACCGCCATTATATTTGAGAGCCCTGACAGTAGCAACGATAATGATAGCATCCGGGTCAAGTCCTTCTTCGCGGCATTTGATATCTATGAATTTTTCAGCACCGAGGTCAGCACCGAATCCTGCTTCCGTAACAACATAATCGGCAAAGTGAAGTGCCATTCTTGTTGCGAGATATGAGTTACAGCCGTGAGCAATGTTTGCGAACGGACCGCCGTGAATGAGTGCAGGAGTGCCTTCAAGTGTCTGTACGAGGTTCGGTTTGATAGCATCTTTCAGAAGTGCAGCCATCGCACCTTCGGCTTTAAGCTGTCCTGCAGTTACAGGATTGCCTTTTCTGTCATATGCCACGACGATTCTTGCGAGCCTCTTTTTAAGGTCTGTAATAGAACGTGCAAGACATAATATAGCCATAATTTCGGAAGCTACCGTAATATCGAATCCGTCTTCTCTGGGAACACCGTCACTTCTTCCACCTATACCTGAAACGATCTTTCTGAGCTGACGGTCATTCATGTCAACAGCTCTTCTCCATGTAATCTTTCTGGAGTCGATGTCAAGTTCGTTCCCCTGATAAATGTGGTTATCGATCATTGCCGCAAGAAGGTTGTTTGCAGCGCCGATTGCATGGAAATCACCTGTAAAGTGAAGGTTGATATCTTCCATCGGAACTACCTGTGCATATCCGCCGCCTGTTGCGCCGCCTTTGATACCGAATACAGGGCCGAGAGAAGGTTCTCTGAGTGCCACGATTACATTCTTACCGAGTCTTGCAAGTGCATCTGCCACACCGACAGTCGTTGTGGATTTACCTTCTCCCGCAGGAGTCGGGTTAATGGCTGTTGTAAGTATGAGCTTGGCCTTCTTTCCTGTGCCGGGTGTTGTGTTTACAAGGTTGTAATCAAGTTTGGCTTTATATTTGCCGTAAAGCTCAATGTCGTCTTCTTCGAGTCCGATTTTTTTTGCAATTTCTCTGATATCCTGCAAAGTCGCTTCCTGAGCGATCTCGATATCGGTTTTGTAGCCCATTCTGAATGCCTCCGTTTTAATCTGTGAGTTTTTTGAGGAATGGTGCAGTTATTCCCCAACAGAACTATATTAGCACAAAAATACTTTAAAATCGACCTGAAATATTACATTTTTTATGCTTTTTTGTATTTTGCATTAATATGCTCATTAAACGGATTTAAATTTCAGTTGCTTATTAAAACATCCGAAAAACAGCTGTTTTTTCCTGTTTTTCTTGAATTGTGCAAAAAAAATAAAAAAGCACCCTTCGACGTTCGGACAGGAAAGGGTGCCGTGTATTGGTTGTTTATGTCAGAATTTTTTCATCTGCTTTGCAATTACCGGATAAAGCATAATTGCAATAAGTGAATATGACGGGATAGTGATGAATCCCTGCAATATCTTGATTGAATACATGATGGATAGTTTCCAGCCATACTGTACTGCAAGAGCCGTGCCTTCAACAAGCATAAAGCCGAGTACTATCGAGAGTGTGGTTGAAAGAAGGATCATTGAGTTGATTCTCTGCTCTTCTTTTGATGTATCCTGCTTTCTTCCGGTTATCATACGGATAACGACAAATGAATAAAGAACAAAAGCAATTACAATTGCAATTACCGCAAGATGCGGAAGCTCTATCCATTTACCGCTTGCCGGGGAAATTACATTCACAAATCCGTTTGCAAATTTCAGAGAACCTTCCATTGTCAGAAGGATAACAACGCCGATGAGAAGAATGAAGTATGATGCGATATTTATCGTATCATAAAACCCTTTTTTCTTGTCTTTCATATAGTGGAAAACAAGTCCCGGCATAGCTCCTACGATCGCAAATGCAGCTGTAATGAAAAGATTCATTGCTGCCCCCGATGTATCAAACATAAGATATCCCGCAAGGTCAACAACAGCACCTACTGCCGCTCCCCATACAGGGCCAAGGGTGATACCTGCAATAATGATAGGTACAGCGATAAAACTGAATCTTGCAACAGGCAACAGATAAAATGAAAATGGTTTGAGTACAAGTGCCATAGCGGCAAAGAGTGCAGAAAGAACAAGCATCTTTATCTTGCTTTTCTTTGGTTGTGAGTTAGCATTACTGCTCATATGTGTGTTCCTTTCTCAAAGTAACACTCCCGCAGTTTTGGATTAAGTAATAACTTCAGCGGAAGCGGCAAGCCGTCGCAGGAATTTCCTTTCGGCCACGGACTACCTCCCATTCCGTGTAACTTAACGCGACTTACCTACTCTGTTTGTGGCATCTATCAGGCTCCTGTCCGATGCCATATATATTAAAAGATAATCCTTTAATAACTGTTTATTTCTGCTCACGGCAGTATCTGTTATAAATTCTCCCATACGGGTCATTTCCGCTCAACGCACCGAATGCGTACATTTCTTCGGTCAACCCTTTATCCGTCGGATTGATCATAATGCAGTCAACATTTTCCCAAAGCAAAATTCCCAGAGCACTTCTGTTGATAATTTTTCTCGAAGGCATTCCGTATGAAATATTGCTGACAGCGGCAAATGTATTTACATCCGGAGCAAATTCCTTCATGCTACGCATACAGCTGATATATTCGCTGAAAGCATCCTTTTTAAGACACACCGCTTCCATACAGAAATCCGCATATAACTTTTCGTGACTTACACCGATTCTGTCAGCAAAAGAGACAATATCCTTCATTATCCTTATACGTCCGGTCAGTCCCTTACCGATGCCGTAATCGTCACTGCTCATACATATAACAGAAATATTGCTGTCTTTTATCGCAGGAAAAAGCTTTTCGCACTTGTTTTTCTCCATACTGACAGAATTTATAAATGTATCCTCCGGCAACACTCCCGAATCAATGATCTTCACATGAACATCCTCGTACGGGCTGTCCACACAAAGAGGTGCATTCAGTTCATATTTCAGAAGTGATATCATCCACATAAGATCGTCATACTCATTTTCATACGGTGAAGATGAGCATAATTCTATATAATGACATCCGCTGTCAAGTTGGGCTTTTGCAAGAGAAAGAATAAAATTCTCATCCCTGTTTTTTACAGCATTTCTGATCTTTGGTGACGAACCGTTTATATTTTCACCTATAACAAGCAAGTCCGGCACCTCCCATCGGATAATTTCATCTTTACATCACAGGTATATTATAGCAACGACTTATATTAATTGCAACAAAAACAGAATATACTTAACAAAATAATATCAAATTTACAAACAATATGGCACATTTGACAATTACATTCAAAAATAATATAATATCCTTCGGTAAAAAAGGATATAAAAATATGCAAATCAAAAGAATTACAGATAAATACAATAAAATTGAGCCTATAAAAGCATTGTACGAGAGGTCTTTCCCTGAAAATGAGAGAAGAAACTTTTCTGATCTCGTGGACGAAGATTCGGAAGGAATGGAATTCTTTGCATTTTATGAGGACGAAGAGCTCATCGGTATGCTGAGTCTATTGTCATATAAAGATATCACCCACATAATGTATCTCGCGGTAAGTGAAAAATATCAGTCCCACGGATACGGAAGCATCATTCTGAGTAAACTCAGAGAAATGAAACCGAATCAGCGCATTATCGCCGACCTTGAAAGAATAACGGATCATTCCCCCAACAACGAACAAAGACAAAGAAGGAATGCATTTTATATAAAAAACGGATACACTCCCAGCGGGGTAAAATATTCCTGGAGAAATGAAGATTATGAACTGTATGTAAACGGCGGAGATTTTTTTGATCACGAGTACAAAGCATTCTGGAAACATTTCAGCCAAAACTCGGTAAAAAAAAAGATAAAAAGTGAGATAACGGCTCAAAACTGCATTATAAATATAATCGGTGGAGGCATCCTTGCTTTCGGTCTTTATAACATTCACTCCATATCCTCAATAACAGAAGGGGGTATACTTGGTCTTACGATGCTTTTACTGCATCACTTTTCCGTATCCCCTGCATTGTCCGGATTTGTAATGAATTTCATATGTTACGCACTGGGGCTGAGGGTATTAGGATTCAGATTCATCATATACTCAGCTGTTGCAGGCGGTTCATTCAGCTTATTTTACGCATTGTGTGAGCTGTTTCCTCCGATAATACCGTCAATAGCAAATTACCCGTTTATTGCGGCGACTGCAGGTGCGTTGTTCGTCGGAGTGGGAATCGGGCTCTGTGTCCGTGCCGGCGGAGCACCGGGGGGAGACGATG
>SVCP01000048.1 GCA_015058295.1 Anaerofustis stercorihominis | reverse complement strand
CGAACCTGAAATACGGATATTTCGCGGGTTTCTCTGATATCGTAAAATTTACAAGAAAAAAGAGAAAGTGCATACTTTCCCTTATTCTTTCCATATGAATTTATAGTTTATTGATTCTCCGCCGTCTACAAGAATATTCTGACCTGTGCAGAATGTGTTTGTTACAGTCAGAAAATATGCCCACTGCGCGATTTCTTCGGGAGTTGCCCATTTTTTAAGCGGTGTTTCGTTCATTATCTGTTCCCATAATTCAGGGTCGTTTATTACACATTCGTTCAGCTCCGTCAGCACGCCTCCCGGATCGAGACTATTGCATGTTGCCCCGAACTGCGCGATTCTTATAGCTACGTTTTTCGTGTATGCCAGAACTCCGCCTTTGCTTGCGCAGTATTCCGGAAATTCGGAGCCGGTGTGTGCGCTTGCGGAACCGATGTTTAGTACAGATTTAATTTTATTTTGTATTCCATATTTTTCCGTAACGTGTATTAATGCTTTTAAATTTATGTTTATATCATCTTCGTTTTGTGTGCCTGCGTTGTTTACGAGAATATTGATCCCGTCAATGTTCGGAAGATTGTCGTGATCACGGATATCGCAGGTATAATGAGTGTAATTTTTATGGATAATACCCGTTTCCTGTCTGTCAATTCCGATGACTGTATGATTTTTTTCTAAAAACAACTCGGCAATGGCCTTTCCGATACCCTGTGTCGTTCCTGTGATCAATACTTTCATTTTAATATCTTCCTTTCTCAATATATTCAAGATATTCTTTCCCTACAGCATTAGCTTTCCACTTTGTTACTATCTTGTAGCCGACAGGGGAGAAGATTATTTCCATAATAAGTTCAGCAACAGCTCCTGTAAGTGCGCATGTTGTGCATTGAAGGACTGTCCAGTGGAATCCGTCCCAGAAAATCGGAGCAAAGCCGACGAATACGATTACCGAAAAGATAAAATTATCAAGAAACTGACCGATGAATGTTGAAACATAGGTCTGTAATGCATATACGAGTTTATCATTCAGGCTTTTTTCAAAAGCTTTTCCGATGCTGTGGTTCAGTATATTGTTTACGACAGCCGATGATAAAAACGCAATTGTACTGCCTAAAAGGATAAACCACGTTCCTCCGAATATGCTGTCAAATGCCGTGTAATCACTGGCATTTGACGGAATAATGCTTGCCACAAAGAATATCAGGCAAGTGAGAAGATTTATCGCTGCCGCCAACATGGATATTTTATTCGATGCTTTCGGCCCGAAATGCTTTGTTATTATATCCATACACATGAATGACAGCCATGAAATGAGTATTCCACCGTCAAGAGCGATCCATTCAAGCTGCAGCAGTGTCTTGTTTGCAAGCAGATTCATGCAGATAACGCTTACAACGAACAATGTTACTACCGTTACGGGAATGGAACGAAGTAAAATGGACGTTTCTTCTTTCTCTTTTTTTAACCATTCTTTGGTCTTTTTCATTATATATTTACCTCATGGGGATTGGTATGAGTTTTATTTGTTTCTGAGAACAAATTATACCATACACAGATAAAATAATCTACATTAAATAGGTTGCGGAAAAGAGAGAAGAATTTATTTTATGCACTACTTGTGTTATAATGAAAAAAATCTTAGATATGATGAGGAATTTTACTATGGATAACATGCAGATCATAATAAAAAAATACAATGAATTGACAACCGATGAGCTGTATGAGATACTGAAACTGCGTATTGCCGTATTTGTTGTGGAGCAAAATTGTCCGTATCAGGATATAGACGACAAAGATAAGGCTGCTGTTCATATTTATATGAAAGATGAAAATGGGATAAATGCTTATCTCAGGGTGCTTCCTCAGGGTGTCTCTTATGCGGAGGCTTCCATAGGCAGGGTAATTTCTGTCAGACGCAGGAAAGGCCTTGCGACAACTCTCATGAAAGAAGGTATATCCGTTGCAAAAGAATACTTCGGGGCGGACAGCATACGTATAGAAGCTCAGGTATACGCAAGGAAGCTGTACGAAAATCTCGGTTTTGTGCAGGTGTCGGAAGAATTTCTCGAAGACGGAATACCGCATATAGAAATGCTGTTGGCTGATATATAAAATTAATGAAATTTTAATGAAAAAAATACTTGTATTTTTCGTTTAATGTGTTAAAATGTGCTTCCATGAAAAATTTTACATTATTACGGAGGTAACTGAAATGAAAGAAGTCAAAGTAATTCACATTAACGATGGTACAAGCGTAGAACTCACAAACGGAAACCGTCATTTTGCGGAAGAGTCTGTCTGGGCCGGTGAAATGTTGTCTATGTATCTGAATGCGGGATACGAAATCAATCAGATTATCCCCGATTTCACACCGGGAACTCCCGGAGGATACGCATTCTACAAAACGGGATTTACGGCAATTCTGATCAGAGATGTCAAAGAAGGCAACATCGAGATAACCGCTGAAGATTGGGAAGAAGCAAACACCGAAGGGGACTACGGTTACTTCTATTCGGCTGAAGGTTACGACGATGATGACTTTGAAGACGATAATCTTGAAGATGTCATGGAGTTCGACTTCTCTGACGAAGATCTGATGTTTTAAAATGAGTACTGCCTTATCCACCGGATAAGGCAGTCGTTAAATACGGAGTGATATGATGTTGAAAAATAAAAAAGTGATTATATTTGATATGGACGGCACACTTATAGATTCTGTAGGTGTATGGAATCTTGTGGATATTGAGCTGATAAAGCGTTTAGGCGGAGATGAAATGAATGAAGAGATAGTTCAGCTTCAGAGAGATTCGCTTCTTAAAGAATATTCATCTTTTGCGCAGCCGTATATTGAATATTGCCGTACCCTCGGAGAAAAATGCGGTTCTAACCTGACTTCAGAAGAAATTCACGATCTTCGCTATGAGATTGCCGACGAATATCTTGTGAATGTGATAGATTATAAGCCGTTTGCTGAGAAATATATAAAATATCTCAGAGAAAATGGATATATTCTTGCTATTGCAACTACAACAAGGCGCAAAAATATGGACATTTATCGTCTTAAAAATAAAAATATCAATTCAAAGGCACCGATCGATGAATATTTCTCTCTTGTACTTTGCAGGGAAGATGTTGCGAAAATAAAGCCTGATCCGGAAGTTTTTCTGAAGGTCCTTGCGGAGTATGTAGCAGATGCCTCTGAATGTATCATATTCGAGGATTCCCTTGTGGGGGTTCTTGCGGCGAATGCGGCAGGCATAGATGTTGTTGCTGTATACGATAAATATTCAGAGGGTGACAGAATAGATATTGAAGAGTTTGCAAATTATTATATCAATGGATTTAAAGATGTTTTTAGTTGAGATAATTTGTGCCACATTAAAATTTGATTAAATTCATTTTTCTCTCTGTTCTCGTATGATATAATTTTTGTAAGAAAATCGTAAGGAGAGGAGATTATGAAAAGAATAAGTTTATTGATATTTTCGGGTATTTTGCTGTTCTGTCTGTTTGCCTGTTTCGATAATAATAAATATGTGGATGATATACACGAGATAAGCGGCATTGACATATCTGATTGTACTGTTGTTACTGATGAAGATTCGCACGGAGGATTCCATGGAGACGGGATGAGATATGTTCATATCGATTGCTCCGGATATAAAGAAACTGTTGAAGCACAGATATCGTCGTGGAATAAATTTCCGCTGTCAGCCAATCTTAATATCATGCTTTACGGTGGAGAGAAGAACGGTATAACTTATTCATGGCATTTGGCGGAAGATTGCGGTATTCCGATACCCGCAGACGGAGCATATTATTTTATTGACAGACATTATGAAAGTTCAGACCCTCATGATGATACAAATGTTCTTGCGAGAGGTTCATTTAACTTTTCACTTCTTATATACGACTATGAGGATTCAATGTTGTATTTGGTTGAATATGATACCTGAGTGTGATATTATCAAATTGCAATTGTATAATAAAGACATAAAAGAGGAAACAGTATGTGCGTATTCTGTAAGATAATATCCGGAGAATTGCCGGGATATAAAGTTTATGAGGATGAGAATACCCTCGTATTTATGGATATTGCCAAAGATGTTGACGGGCATATGGTTGCAGTGCCGAAAAAACACGTTAAAAACATCCTTGACTGCGATGAACAAACACTGAGTGCACTTATGAATTCCGTCAAGAAGGTTTCTGTACATTGTGTTGAAAGATGCGGCTACGATGGAGTAAATCTGCTCAATGCAAGCGATGAAAGTGCAGGGCAGTCAGTCGGCCATTTTCATATTCATATTATTCCGAGAAAAAAAGAGGATGGTATAGATGCATGGCCCGTATTCAGCGGTGCGAAAGAATCTATGGAAGATATCTTTGAGAAGCTTAAAATGTGAATAACAACAAGTCATTTCACATACTAAAAAATGGCATAATCAAGACAAATTAAAGGAGCGGTGTAGTGAAAGAATATGAAGTATTGGTTGAAGAAATAAATCCTTGCGGTGGGGACAAACACAGCAAAAAAGAATTTATTGAAATTGAAGCAGTGAGCCCGGAGGCATATGTAAAGTCATGCGGACGTTTTCCGATAGTTGACATAACTGAAATGAGCAACGGGGACACAGTGATCGAAACTGCCGATGGGGCAGGCAATAAAATCAGATATGTATTTACAGAAATATAGTAAAATGAAAGCTGTCGATAACGACAGCTTATTTGTTTTGCAGAAATTCTTTTAATTTATCCAGATTTTTTTCGGCAATTTCTCTTCCTGTGTTATAAACATTTTCAATCTTTTTTATGCTTTTGTCAAAATCACTGATAGCAAGTGCTTCCTCCGGACAGATGACAAATGTGTTTCCGGCTTTTTCCTGTTCAAATATATATTTTGTCTGTGCATTGTACATATTGGGCCTGTCTTCCATTGTCCGGATAAAATTCGGATATGCCTTAAGTTTTTTTCTTACTAAAGGAAGAGATTTACTTGCCTCTTTTACATATCCTCTCGGACGGGTAAGGATCACTACATTTTTTTCGTATCCTATGTTCTGAAAGAATTTAAGCGGTATGGAATCAGACAGCCCTCCGTCAAGAAGCTTATATCCGTCAACTTCAACGATATTTGCAGCAAGCGGAAGGGATGCAGAGGCTCTGAGCCATTCCATTTCATTGTAATCCATACTTTCGCACTTTTTATATAATGTTTTTCCCGTTTCGACATCTGTGCACACAACATAAAATTCCATAGGTGAAGCTTTGTATGTTTCATAATCAAAAATGTCCAGCTTTTCGGGCAATTCGTGATAGCAGAATTCCGCTTCGAACAGATCACCTGTCTTTATGAGAGAACGGATTCCGCCGAAACGAGGATCTTTTCTGTATCGGATATTGTAGCGGATAGCCCTTCCAGGCTGATTGGATTTGTAGTTACAGCCGAATGCGGCGCCTGCAGAAACACCTATAATTCCGTCAAAATTTATATTATTTTCCATTAGAACATCTGTCACACCTGCGGTAAACAGCGCTCTTTTTGCCCCTCCTTCAAGAACAAGTCCCGTCTTCATTTTTGCCTCCGTAGTTTTTGTATTTTAAACATTTTAACACTGTTCAGATAATTTTACAAACTAAAATTAATTTTCAGGTATTGACAATATTCTCCTACAAGTGTAGTATATATGTACTACACTTGTAGGAGGTTTGTATGAAATTAACTGAAGCTGAATGGGCTGTAATGGAAGTATTGTGGAGTGGAGAAAATTTTTCTCTCGGAGAAATAACATCTTCTTTACATAATGTAAACTCATGGAATAAAAATACTGTCCATACATATCTGACGAGAATGGAAAAGAAAGGTTATGTGAAAATACATAAAGGAGATACCAGACCTTATTCTGCCAATATTTCAAGAGAAGAGTGCGCCGGAGAAGAGCGAAATGAACTTTTAAGCAAAGTATATAAAGGGGCAACTGGTGATTTGATTGCCGCATTTCTGAAAGAGTCTAAGATCTCGCAAAAGGAAATTCTGAAACTGAAAAAAATGCTCGATGAAATGGAGGTCTGAGAATGCATAGTATATGGGAATTTCTTTTGCAGACTGTTTCCGTAAGTGTTGTCGCTGCAGTTGTCCTTATCGTAAAGAGAATTTTTTCTGATAAACTGTCTCCCGGATGGCAGTATTATGTATGGATAGTACTTGCCGCAAGGGTAATATTTCCTGTAAACCTGACGAGTTATATACTGCAGCCTACACCATTGTGGATCGAAATGCTGAAGGGCTATGTGGAGAAAAGTATTGGCTCTGTATATTCAGGAGTATATAGAGCAATTTCTCCTTCCGGATGCTTTCCGATCGTTTCTGAGTTTCCTGTCAGTATTACAGATTATCTGTTTGTAATCTATATTCTGGGAATAGTATTTGTTTTGTTTAGATATGTATTTTCCTACGCAAGGCTAAGGGGCTTCCTGAAAAGAAATTCGCAGGATATATACGAAAATACAGTTCTTGTAGAAAGAGTCTGCGAAAAATATGCTCTGAAAAGCTGTAAAGTACTGAATATACATGGAATTTCCTCCGCATTTGTTATAGGAGTATTCAGACCTGTTATTGTTTTGCCTGAAGATGGATTAATTGATGAGAAAGTGATCCTTCACGAACTGATGCACCTCAGGCACAATGATATCCTGCAGAGTATCTTCTGGAGTTGTCTGAAAGCACTTCACTGGTGTAATCCTTTTATGCATTATATATTCGGTGAGATCGCAAATGATATGGAAGCATTTTGCGATCAGAGGGTTCTTGAAGTTCTGGAGGGTGAAGAAAGAAGGGAATACGGTGCTATACTTCTCGGAATGGCAAATGACAAATATCCTTCAATCGTCGGAACAGGATCCATTTCAAACGGCGGTAAGAATATTTCACGGAGAATAGAATCAATCGTACGTTTCAAGAAATATCCGAAAGGAATGGCCGTTGTATCAGTCTGTATCGTATTGATACTTCTTTCATCTATGCTCGTGGGAACTACAAAAGTCTACGGACTTGGATATTACAGAGCAAATATAACAGAACTTGATGAAGCCATGGCGTTTGCCCGTGTGAACAGATGCACAACAGTTGCCGGCGCAATAGATACATATGCAAAAGGTCTTCTGGATGAGAACGGAGTAATGATTGCATGTGCATCGTCTCTTTCAAAACACGAAATGCTCGAATGGCAAATGCGAAAGAATAACGGGTATCATCTTGATTCGGGAAAAGAACTGATGTATGTATCTGCAAGTGAAGGCTATAAAATATTTAACCTTACGATGATTGAGGATGGTGTATATGAAGCTGTACTGATGTTTTCTACGGACGGATTTGATGACGAAGAATCCGGCATGCTTAAAGACGAAAACGGAGAATATATCAGACATGGTTGTGTGACAGTTCCAATAACAATAAAGTACGAAGATTCGTGGGTAGTCGAAGAAAGGGCCGGAAGAAAAATATCGACGGATTCGCTTGATTATTTGTTGCCGTCGTTTGATTTTATGGAATCCATAGTCAGGATTGAAAAGCAGGGTGAAACCGGAACGGTAAGTATCAACACATATGTCGAGTATGTGATAGAAAATACTGTACAGACAGGCGGATTTTTTAACTCGGCGTACTTCGATAGCACACCTAAAGTAAACGCATCATTCGAATATGCAAATATTTCCGATGTGTGTAAATATGACATCAATAGCCGTACTGTAGAGAGTGTACCGAAACATTCTGTAGGAATACAGTTTATCACACTGGATTCTCCCGATGACGAGGCAGAGTTTTCCGATGTTGTAATGACCGGAAATTCCGCAGGCACATCATCCACGGGTGAAAGCTGGGCATGTGACTATGTATATGAAGGCTGGAGTGGTGTAATCACTACAGGAGGTGGTGGATGGGCATACGACTACACTGAAGAAGGGGAAGCTGTCATTCCAAAGATATACAAAGTCAGAATGTACTGGGATAATAAAATCGTTGAAGAATTCGTGCTTATGGAGGTGAAATAATGGACAGAACCGAACTGAGCATCGCAATGAAAAAAGTTGCCTGGGCATATGTATTCCTGCACTTCCATCTTAACATCATGAACCTTGATATTTTTGCAGACTGGTGGGGATTTATACTCATTCTCAAAGCCATAGATGTGTTTAAACATACAGAACCTTCAACGGAGCTTTTAAGACCCATAGGTGTCGCACTTGCTATTATTGAGGGTGTGCAGTGGGGAATGAATTTCCTTCAGATAAGTGTAGAGTTTTATGTATTTGAGATAATTTATGCAGTTATAAGCTTGTATTTCCACTTCCAGCTTCTCACAAACATTGCTGATATCGCCCTGAGATATGGTTGTGAAGAAGAACGGAAAATACGCAGATTTGTTGTCATAAGGACAATATCTATTGCTGCAATTTCAATGCCTCTGGATTGGGTTGATTATGAATGGCTTATCTATGTTATTACAGGCACGCAACTGATTATTACTGTATGGACATGTATACTCCTGTTCTGCCTGAGTGAATCCCTTGCGGAAGAAAATGTTGCATAAAAGAGAATCACACTTATACTCATCCGTAGCGTTCGGATGAGTATATTTTTATATGTGTATATGATATAATAATATAATAAAGATAAATTATATGGAGGATAAAATGACATTCAGAAAAATGCGTCGCAGTGGACAACTTCTTACAGTTGAAGAATGCAATGAAATACTAAACAACGCCACTTCAGGTGTCCTTGCTCTTATCGGAGACGAAGGATATCCGTATACTGTACCTCTGAGCTTTGCGTACCACGAAGGTAGGCTTATTTTTCACTGCCTGAAAAGCGGACATAAGATCGATGCAATAAAAAATTGCGATAAAGCATCTTTTTGTGTTATCGCACAAGATGATGTAATTCCGGAAAATTACGCAACGAATTATAAAAGCATAATCGCATTTGGCAAAGTGAAGATACTCTCTGAAAAGAGTGAAATAACAGAAGCGATAAATATTTTTGCGGAAAAATATCGTCCCGGATATGTTGAGGAAAGAAATGCAGAGATAGAAGAAGCATTGCCAAGACTATGTATGTTTGTACTTGAAATTGAGCATATGACGGGGAAGGCCGCAAAAGCTCTTATTGAAAGGCAATAGGCAAAAGTCGATAATAGTCGTATTATAATATCTTTCAAAAAATCCCTTTGTTAAGCCATTGCAACTCCCGGTTGCGCAATTTAAAACACAGGTTTCTTTGCTTTCCGACTGTTTTAATGTAAAATGGCCATGAAGAAAATAACATTGTGAGGAAATAATATGAATAAGATAGGCGACCGGATTTACAAACTTCGTATTGATCATAACATGTCTCAGGAAGCACTTGCTGAGACATTGAATGTCTCAAGGCAGGCGATCTCAAAATGGGAAAACAGTATGAGCGTGCCGGAGATTGAAAAGATAATACAGATAAGTGAAATATTTGATGTTACGACAGATTATCTCCTGAAAGGCGAAAGTGATTTCCCGCAAAATGCTGTGAACGGCCATTGTAATGCGAATTCAAGCAAAGATGCAGAGATCAGTAACCGTAAATTAAGACAAATTGCCGGGATTATATTTATCGGTATGTGGCTGTTGGGTACTCTTCTCTCAGTTGTATTTCATAATCGGGAACTCTTCACATTGATGCCATATCTGTTTTTCGTGGGCATGTGTCTTTTGTTTATAAAAAAGTACGCTATGCTCACCATCCTTGTTGTTACACTGGTTCTTACATTGGTATTTGGAGGATATATACTGGTATTCGATATATATTTACTGCTAATTTTTGCTGAAGTAATGTGTGTTGTGTATTTATTGTACAGGGAGTTGAAAGACCGGTCACAATAAAAATTGATTTTGTTCTAATAAATATCGTAAACCGTATATGTTCTTGACTTACAGAAACTTATATGGTATTCTTTATAGAGTGCAGTTTGTGTGTATTCTGCATATACTATTATTCAACTAAATGGAGAGTAACATATGAAAAGAATCAAAACACTCGAAACTCGTGATTTGTGTGAAAGTGCAATCAAGGGTGGCTGCGGTGAATGCCAGACATCATGCCAGTCAGCTTGCAAAACAAGCTGTGGTGTAGCTAACCAGGTTTGTGAAAACACAGAAGAAAAATAATAATTAAATTAACGAGTTATAAAAATGCTGCTGTATAGTGGCATTTTTTATAGGAGAAAAACGGAGGATAACCGGTTTATGATGCATCAATATAAATTAAACGGGTATAATATTGTTCTTGATACTTGCTCGGGAGCGGTTCATGTTGTTGATGATGTGGCATATGATATGATTGCCATGTTTAACAGTATTACAGAAGATGAGCTCGTTGAACAGATGCTTGAAAAATACAGTGACAGGGAAGATGTCAATGAAGAAGAATTGCGACTCTGTATAGAGGATATACATTATCTTATTGATAACGGACAACTTTTTACTCCCGATACATTCGAAGACAAAGCAGGGACTTTTAAAGAACGCTCAGGAGATGTGATAAAGGCTCTTTGCCTCCATGTTGCGCACACATGCAACCTTAACTGCGGATATTGTTTTGCCAGCCAGGGCAAATATCATGGTGACAGAGCTCTGATGAGTTTTGAAGTCGGAAAAAGGGCTCTTGATTTCCTTATCGAAAATTCCGGAACCAGACATAATCTTGAAGTAGACTTTTTTGGCGGCGAACCGCTGATGAACTGGGAAGTTGTAAAACAGCTTGTTGAATATGCGAGAAAAGTCGAAAAAGAACATAATAAAAATTTCCGCTTTACGCTTACAACAAACGGTATGCTCATAGATGACGAAGTTATTGAGTTTTCAAACAGGGAAATGAGCAATGTTGTTCTCAGCCTTGACGGACGAAAAGAAATCAATGACCTTACAAGGGTCGATTACGCAGGAAACGGTAGTTATGACCGTATAGTTCCGAAATTCAAGAAATTCGTAGAATCAAGAGGCGGAAAAAATTACTATATGCGGGGTACATTCACTCACGCGAATCCTGATTTTACAAAAGATGTATTCCATATGGCTGATCTTGGCTTTACAGAGCTCAGTATGGAGCCGGTTGTTTGTGCATCGGATGATCCCGCAGCCCTTACGCCCGAAGACCTCGAGGTTGTGAAGGAACAATATGAGATCCTTGCAAAAGAGATGATAAAGCGTGACAGGGAAGGCAGAGGTTTTACTTTCTACCACTATATGATAGACCTTACGAGCGGACCGTGTGTATATAAACGTATTTCAGGATGCGGATCCGGAACTGAATATATGGCAGTTACTCCATGGGGAGATTTGTATCCGTGTCATCAGTTTGTCGGTGAAGAAGCGTATAAGCTCGGCGATATATATAATGGTGTTACAAACACATCTCTTCGCGAAGAATTCAGAAGCTGTAATGCGTACTCAAGAGAAGAATGTAAAGATTGCTGGGCAAAACTTTATTGCTCGGGCGGTTGTGCGGCGAATGCATATCACGCAAGT
>SVCP01000047.1 GCA_015058295.1 Anaerofustis stercorihominis | reverse complement strand
CACATTCCTAAATGCAATGACATATCCGGACAAAACCATGTATCCGGTAGCAAGTCTGAATGACAAGGATTTTGAAAACCTTATAAAAGTATACTGCGACGGAATATATCGTCCGGGTATTATGAAAAACAAATTTACTTTCCTGCAGGAAGGCTGGCACTATCATATTGAGGATAAAGATGATCCGATCACTATAAACGGTGTTGTCTACAACGAGATGAAAGGCGCATTCTCAAGCCCTCTCGAAGTGCTTCAGAGAAATATTCAGCTTTCACTTTATCCTGACACGCCATATGCATTCGAATCGGGAGGAGATCCTGATTACATTCCTGAACTCAGCTACGAAAAGTTCATCGAGCTTTACAATATGTATTATCACCCGTCGAACAGCTATATTTATCTTTACGGAGATATGGACCCGACGGTATATATGGATTTTCTTGACAAAGAATATCTCAGCACATATGACAGAATCGAAGTAACAAGCACTATACCGCTGCAAAAGCCTTTTGATGAACCGAAACATCTTGATATTACCTATTCATATGACAATGAAGAAGACAAAGACGATAAAAACTACTTTGCACTTAATTTCAAGATCGGTGAAGCGAATGACAGTATGCTTTCATACTCATTCAGTGTCCTTGAAAATATTCTGTTCGATTCGGATGAATCCGTACTGAAAAAGGCACTTATTGAAGCCGAACTCGGGGATGAAGTAATTCACAGCTACTCTACTTATATCAATGAACCGTATCTTTCCATCGTGATCAAAAACGCAAAGAAAGATAAATTTGATCTGTTTATAAAGACAGTGGAAGATACTCTTGAAAATATAGTAAAGGAAGGTATCGATCCGGAAATAATCCATGCATCAATAAACAGCTACGAATTCGAACTCCGTGAAGCTGACAGCGGTAGCTATCCGAAAGGGCTTATTTATCTTATTGATATAATGGAAAGCTGGCTTTATGATGATGAACCGGGAAAACACCTGCTTTATGAAAAATTCATCAAGGAACTCAGAGAAAACGAAAACAGTGACTATTATGTAGGGCTGATAAAAAAATATCTCGTTGACAACAAGCATAAAAGCACGATAATTCTTTCTCCTGAAATCGGTCTTAACGAAAAGAAAGAAGCTCAGCTTGAAGAAAAGCTTGCGCAGTTCAAAGCTTCACTCTCAGAAAAAGAACTCGATGAACTCATTGAACAGACCAATAAACTCATTGAACATCAGAATACTCCCGACAGTGAAGAAGCGAAAAAAACTATACCTTTTGTATCAGTAAGTGAAATACAGACACAAAAGAAAAAGCCGGACTTCTCCTGCGAAAGATATGAAAACGGCAATATTTACACACACACGGCAAACGCAAGGGGAATTGCATATGTAAGTATATACTTCCCTCTTGAATTCACAGATACTGAAGAGATCAGCCGTACTTACCTTATGAGCAAGCTCATTGCATCATACAGGACAAAAAATCTTTCGGAATTGCAGCTTTCATCAAAGATAGACGAGCATCTCGGCGGAATGAATATGGGAATATATGCAGGGAATTTCCTCGATGGAAGTGAAGGATATCTCACAAAACTCGTATTTAATGCAAAAGCTCTTGTTTCAAATATGGATAAGGTCGTAAGTCTCGGATATGAGATAATGACAAACACACTTTTTGATGATCACAAGAGATTCTATAAGAGCATTTGTGAGGAAGTATCCAGATTCGAGTCCGAAATAACATCCTCCGCCCATTATATTGCTCTCTCCCGCCTTAATTCTTTCGAAACTGCAGGAGGTGCATTCTCTCATCATCTCAGCGGAATCGGGTACTATCAGTATATCCTCCGTGTAAAAAAAGCTCTCGAAGCCAAAGATTACTCTGAACTTGACAAGATCAGAAATCTGTACGAAAAAGTTATCAATGCAAAAGATGCTGATATACTGATTATCTGTGACGATGAAAACCGTGAGTACATCAGAAAACATATGACAGAACTCACTGCATCATTGAAATGTGCAGACAGACAAAAAGGAATTCTTGCACAAGCTCTCGGAAAAGACAAACAGGCCATAATCATTCCTTCAAAAGTAAATTATGTGGGGCTCGGTGCAAACTACAAAAATCTTGGTTTTGAATATCCGGATTATCTGCCTGTTCTGAAAAAATATCTCACAGGGGGATACCTCTGGGATAATATCAGGGTTCTGGGCGGTGCATACGGTTCAATGCTCTCCGTAGACAGAGTCGGTACGTTCAATCTCGTTTCTTACAGAGATCCGAATCTGAAGAAAACATTTGATGTGTACAGAAACCTTCCGTCTCATATCAATTCACTTGAACTGAGCAATGATGATGTCAGCAAGCTCATTATCGGAACCATAAGCGACACTGATTCTCCTTGTCCGATCTATACAACAGGAAGAAAACTTCTGTATCTTGATTACAAGAAAACGACATGGGAAAAGGAACAGGAAATAAGGGATAAACTTTTGTCTGCTGACCTTAAAGGTCTGAAGCAGTCTGCGGAAATGATAACATCTGTCATTGAAAATGCATCTGTATGCTGTGTAGGAAACGAGCAGATGATCAGAGATGCAAAAGATGAATTCAATAATATATATACAATTAACGATCTGAGGTAATGAATGAAAAAAAGACTTATCATAGTATCCATTGTAATATTGTTATTGCTTTCTGCTCCTGTTGACGCATTTGCTGCAAGAGAAGAATTCTACGCGAGTAAAACATTTGCCGATTCAGGCATATTAATATATGAGGCAAATTCGGACAACATAATATACGAAAACAATGCGGATAAAAAATTCTGTCCGGGAAGCATAACCAAACTCCTTACCTGTCTGACTGCGATGGATTATATGGAACTTGATGACAAGATCACGGCGACACAGGAAATGCTTGATCTGGTAGAGCCGTACAGCTCACTTGCACATATTGTGGAAGATGAATCACTTACACTTACACAGCTTCTTTATGCACTGCTTCTTCCATCGGGAAATGATGCATCAAAAGTCGTTGCTGTCGGAGTAGGGAGAAAGATACTCGGTGACGAAAATGCAACCACAGAAGATGCATACGCAAAATTCATAGAAACCATGAATGATAAAGCAAAAGCGATCGGAATGAAAAATTCCAACTTTACAAACAGCGACGGCTACGATGACGAGGCCTGTTATTCAACAGCAAGAGATGTGCTGAAGCTTGCTATGGTGGCATATGAAAACGAGACTATAAGAAAGATCGCCGCAGACGATGAACAGTATATTGAAACAAACAGGAAAACTCACGACTGGGAAAGCACAAATAAATTATTGTTCGATGAAGATCCGGATACAGGGAAAAATAATCCGTATTACGATTCAAGAGTAGTCGGACTGAAAACAGGTTTCACGGATATCGACGGAAGATGTTTCTCTATGGTTGCGGATGCTGACGGTATGCTTGTTTTTGGTGTATATCTCGGAATGGGTACAAAGTCAGCTACTATGTGGTCATACATCAAAAAGACCCTGAATACAACATATGATGAATTTTACACAATAGATCTGATGAAGGAAACTCCTGCAGAGTATGAGCTGCAGATTAAAAATCACTCCATCTTTTCTGATGAAACACTCAGGGTCATTCCCGCTCAGGAGCAGAGAGACCGGTCACTTTTATTTACAAAAGACATAAGTGCGGAGTATATCATATTTATGGTAAATTATGACGGAGTGACAACTCTCTCCGACGAAGGAGTTCTGAACCTTGAAAGAAACATAAAAGAAGGCGAAATAGTATCGCAGATCCTTGTATTTGATTCCACGGGAGAAAAAGAACTTGCGAGAATAGACTATGTCGCTTCAAAGGACGTGAATAAATTCGGTATACTTGATTTCACAATCAAATATGTGTTGCCGTTATGCGTTCTGGCTATTTTAATCGTCGGATACAAAAAACTCAAAAAATATGACGAAAAGATAAAAAGAGAAAATGGAAGAAAAACAACTTAGGAACATAGAATTTGATAAGATACGGCATATACTCGCCGACAAAGCCTTCACGAAAGAAGCAAAAGATGAGATTCTTTGTCTTATGCCGTTTGAAAGTGAATATCTGCTGAAAGAAGAACTTCTGATACTGAAAGAAGCTGTTGATTTGTCATTTTTATCAGGCAGGCTTCCGATATATGGATATATCGGGATCTCTGACAGTGTCAATCATGCGAAAAAAGGCGGGACCATCAGAAATGAAAGCCTTCTGCGTATAGCATCTTCACTCAGAACAGCATCGCAACTCAGAAGATATCTTTTTACGCCAGACAATCCCAATGTGAGTTTTGTCAGACTTGAGGGTGAAGCAGAAGAACTTCGTGATCTTGCGGCTTTGGAGAAAGAAATAAAACGCATAGTAATAAACGAAACGGATATTGCCGACGATGCGTCACCTCAACTTTACTCTATCAGAAGAGAAATAAGAATTGCGAACTCACAGATAAAGGACAAGCTCAATAACATTATCTCATCTGCAGAGAAGAAAAAATACCTTCAGGATTCTCTTATAACCATAAGGAGTGGCAGATATGTTGTTCCCGTAAAGAGCGAGAATAAAGCAATGATCAGCGGTATCGTACACGACAGCTCTTCAAGTGGTCTTACTCTTTACATTGAGCCTGAAGCTGTTGTGAGGCTGAATAACAAGCTCCGGGAGCTTGAGATCGAAGAATCACGGGAGATTGACAGAATACTGAAAGAACTATCCGAAAAAGTTGCCGCAAATGCGGATTATATACTTCACAATGAAAAAATAATTATCCGTATGGATTTCCTCTTTGCGAAAGCTGAATATGCAATTGCGGAAAATCACAGTATGCCCGTATTTACGGACGAGCACAGAATAATGCTCAGAAAGGCTTTTCATCCGCTTATCGACCGTTCTGTTGTTGTGGCATCGGATATTTCCATAGGTGAAGGATATAATCAGATGGTAATTACCGGCCCGAACACAGGTGGTAAGACAGTAACGCTGAAGACTCTGGGACTTTGCTCTGTAATGGCACAAAGCGGAATGTTTATTCCGGCTAACGAAGGCAGTGAAGTATGTATGCTTGACAATATCTTCTCAGATATCGGGGACGAACAGTCTATTGCACAGAGTCTTTCAACATTCTCCTCTCACATGAAAAATATCGTGTATATTATGGAGAATATGACAGAAAACAGCCTTATTCTTCTTGACGAAGTCGGCGCAGGCACAGACCCGTCGGAAGGTGCGGCGCTTGCGTGGGCAATACTCAGAAATATCAGAGACTCCGGGGCACTCTCCCTTGCAACGACACATTACAGCGAAATAAAACAATATGCGCTCACTGAAAGCGGAGTAATAAATGCAAGCATGGAGTTTGACATAGAGAGACTTGCACCCACATATCGCCTTAACATCGGTATTCCCGGAAAATCAAATGCCTTTGAGATCTCAAAAAGACTCGGACTTGATGAAACCGTCCTTGAAGAAGCAAATTCTCTCCTTTCAAGAAGAGATATGCAAATGGAAGATATAATTTCCAAGCTCGAAGCAAAGCTTCTTCAGGCGAGCGAATCCGCCCGGAAAGCGCAGGACAATCTTCTTCAGAGCACGATCATGCGTGAAGAACTTGAAGCTGAACAAAGAAAGATCAGGAAAGCAAAAGAAAATCTCATGACACAGAGTGCTCTTGAGGCGAAAGCAATAATTAAACAGGCGCAGGAAAGAGCAAATGAGATAATTTCCGAAGCCGACAGATATCTGCAAAGTAATCCTTCCCAGCGTAATCAGGCAAGAACGAAGATCCGCCAGATGGGCAAAGCGTCTCTTAATGATATCAATGAATATATACCGACACATGATCTTCTTACGGATTACGCGGCAAACACATCTTCGGATGTAAAATTCAAAAAAGGCGACGAAGCATTTTTACAGGATGTAAATGCAGATTGTGTAATTCTGGATATTGACGAAGAAAGTGCGTTTGTTCAGGTAGGAATGATAAAGACAAAAGTGCCTGTATCCAAACTTTCACCCAAAACAGCAACAAAGAAAAAGGAAAAAGGTGGTTTTGTAAACACCAAAGCTTCGAAAATTTCCACCACGCTGGATATCAGAGGCATCACAGGCGCGGAAGTGCCCATTGAAGTGGAAAAATACCTTGATGATGCAATGCTTGCCGGATTAAAGATAGTAACCATACTCCACGGCAAAGGCAACGGCGTGTTGAAAAAACAGGTGGCAAAATGTCTGAATGCCCATCCCCTTGTTGAAGAATTCCGTCCAGGAGGACTTAAAGAAGGCGGAGACGGAGTGACCGTAGTCAAACTCGGATAATATATCGTTATGGCTCAATGCCGGTTCATGAAGTTGAATATTATATTATCTTGTGATATGCACATGACGATCGTTGTTGTTTCAGATCTTATAAAGGGGCAATACACGATATAAACCTTCACTGAAAAGGAGAACTAACTACATGGAATTTACAGAAGTAATTGCAGGCAGAGAATCTGTCCGTAAATATGACGGCAGAAAGCCATCCGAAGAACAATTATTGCAGATACTTGAGGCAGGACGACTGGCCCCTACCGCATACAACAAACAGCCGCAGAGGGTGTTTATACTCGAATCAGAGGAAGCTCTTGCAAAAATGGACAGTGTCCACCCCTGCCGTTATGGGGCAGCTGTTGTTCTTCTTGTATGCGGAGATAAATCTGTATCCGCAGGAAACGGAAGTGATTCCACTGCGCTAATCGATGCGACTATAGCCGCAACACATATGCTTCTGGCTGCACATAATGCAGGTGTTGATTCTGTATGGGCAGGTGTGCATCAGCCTGAAGAAACCCGTGAGGTTTTTGGTCTGTCAGAAGATATGATACCGGTTTGCTTTATCGATCTTGGTTTCAGGCCGACGGACAGCGATAGGAATAATTCAGCCCGTGCGCAAAGAAATCCGCTTGACATGATGATAAAAAGGCTGTGATATCTTAAAGCCCGTGTATTCACAATAACTTCAATGAGGGCAGAAATGTCCTCTTTTTAATAAACCGGAATTTATGTTTTGCCATACTGTAAATTACGCAAAAGACAGGCACAGCGTCTTAATATGCTGTGCCTGTCTTTTATACCGGTGACCGGGATATGTATATTTCTTAAAGTGCTTTTCCTGCTTCAAAAGCCGCTTTCCAGATTTCTGCATCTTCAGCCGGCATAGGTCCTCTTACGACAAATTTTCCCGCATCTTTGTATCCCATGCCAAGGAGGCATTTGTGATACCATTCGTAATTCTTTTCGTACTGCTCAAGCTCAACCGGTGCACCCTGAGAAAATACACTTACAAGTTTCACATCTTTTCCGAGACGTGAATTTCCGTCTTTGTCTTTCATACAGCAGTGTCTGTTCATGAATGTGATCATCGGACCTGCGATGCTTGACATATAGTTCGGTGATGAAACGATAAGTGCATCTGCCGTATGTATTTCTTTGAAGAAATCTTTCAGGTCATCATTGAGAATGCAGTCAACACCGTTTTTCTTGCATGTAGCGCAGTTGATACAGCCTTTGAAGTTCATTTTCATAGAATCGAATTCTATAACTTCATCGTATCCTGCCTCTTTCGCACCTTCAAGCACTTTTGACACAACTGCTTTGCTTGTTGAGTTTGCTCTGTTACTTCCGTAAACAACAATTGCTTTCATTTGATTCTCCTTTTTAATAAAATATATTGTAAAAGAAAAGGAGCATCAGCTCCCTTTCTTATGTAGCTTATTTTTTATTAAGCTGCTCTTCTTTTTCTTTCAATTACGATAGCTGCTGCGCAAGCTGCCATAGCGAATGCCATAGCCGGGATTGCGTTGTCACCTGTCGGCGGGTTAGCTTTTGTAACTGTGATGTTGAACGGGATAATAAGTGATTCATACAGAGGTTCTCCGTCTTCACCTTCGTTGCCCAAACTATATTCAATAACGATAATCCATTCTTTTTTGCCTTCTTCATCGAATTCAACTTCAAATTCGATTACCGGGTTTTCAGGATCAACTTCTGTCCAGTCTACAGCCGGTGCTTCAGCTTCCGGATCTCCTGCTGCGAAGAAAATTTCAGCGATTTCACTGCCTGCATATTCAATGAGTTCAACAGGAACAGTAACTTTAGCTGCATTTCCGGCTTCAGCTTCAACTTCAACAGTTTCCGGACCTACTATATATGATTCAGCGAGAACATGTTCAATACGTCCGACATAGTTCACTGCTGAATAGTCGACACCGAAACCTTCGTATTTAGCGTTGAGCGGACTGTTTGTAGCTTTGATTTCGCCATCTTCGAAACCTTTTACGTAGTTTGCAAGAACCATGTAGTCTTCCATTACATAGTCAAGTACGTTTACAGCGCCGTCAAACATTGCGAAACCGTCGCCGAGATCACGGAGTGTATAGTTGTAACCAGCAAGGTTATATTTTGCTGCCGGGTCGATCATTTCATATTTACCTTTTTCTTTGTTGTAAACTTCAACGTTTCTTACACGGTATTCACCTGTCGGTGCACCTGTCCAAACGCCTTTGTCATCAGCCTGAACTGTTGATTCAACATTTACTACAATATCGTATCTTACACCTGAAACATGGAGGAATCCGCCGATTTCTTCTTCAGTTGTTCCTCTTGCACCCCATTCAAGAGCATCGATGAGCTGCTGACCTGTGATTGTCTGCAAGCATGCAACGTTACCGAATGTGTGGATATCTTTGCATGTCTTGTATGAAATGTCGCCTGTGATAGCTTTGTTTCTTACGCCGCCACCATTCATGATAGCGAAGTCAACATCCATATCCATGTTGTCAAAGAGGTAGTAAAGAGCGTCAGCTGCGAAAGCACCTGTGTTTGTTTCCTGTTTACGAACGAGTCTGACAGTTCCATCATAGTTGTCGAATGTAAGGTCTGTGTGACCTACTTTTGCACCGAGAAGACCGTCAATAGTGTCGATCCATGCATCTTCAATAGCTTTTACTGTTTCATCAGAATACAGCGGTGTTCCTGATTTAAAATTACCTTTTTCATCATAAACAATATCTTCATAGATATCTTCATAGCCGATAAGTTCTGTTGTAATAGCACCTGTTTCGGCGTCAATAATCATTTTACCGATAGCACCGAAGTATTCGCCAGTCTGTGTAAGCCATACATCATTGCCTTCTTTGTCCTTAACAGCTTTACCTTCTACTGTTGAGTGTGAGTGACCGTCGATGAATGCATCAAGACCTGCTGTGTTAGCGATTGTTTCTTCGCTTGTCCAGGGCTGTGAAGCCGGGTCATCACCAAGGTGACCGAGTGCAATAACATAGTCAACTTCATCTTTTACAGCATCAATAGCTTCCTGAACTGCAGCGTAGAGGGCTGCGCCGTCTGTTCCGCCTGCAATACCATAAATGTAGTTACCGTCTTCATCCTGGAAGTAAGCCGGTGTAGACTTTGTGAATGATTCCGGTGTTGTGATACCGATGATAGCTACTTTCTTTCCGCCGAAATCAAAGATCTTGTACGGATCAAGAACCGGTGTTTTGTCTGCATCTTCGTTGTAGAAGTTTGCTGAAACGTACGGGAAGCTTGCCCAATCGTCAGTAACCTTGATTCTGCCGTCCTGGCCGTAGTCAAACTCGTGGTTACCGAGTGTTGCAAGGTCATAACCTGCAGCGTTCATCAGCTTGATGATAGTTTCGCCTTTATCCATTGAACCATAAGCTGTACCCTGGATGTGGTCGCCTGCATCAACAAGAAGAACATCATTGTATGCATCTTTCAATTCAGTTTTATAACCTGCGATGTCATCATAGCTGATCGGTTTGTCAATGTAGGTGTGAACATCGTTTGTATAGAGGATAACGATGTCATCTGATTTTGTTGATTCTTCTGCAAATACGCCTGTAACCGGAGCGATCATAAGCATAACTGCGAGGAGAAGAGCAACAACATTTCTCCTAAATTTCATTTTTATTTTCCCTTTCTGTATAATTTTAGGCACTAACATTATACAGCTAAAGGCGGACATGTTCAAGTTCAAATATGTAAATTTACAAATAATTTGTCTGTTCCGGCAAGCCTTTCAAAATATATTTTACAAAACAAATATCAAATATTTACCGTTCATTAAGATTTCATTAATTCTTTTGACAGCCGGTACTGCATATGTTATATTTATGACGAAAGGAAGGTAATATTATGGGATTAGGATTCGGAATGATGGATATATTTTTTAATGTAATGAGCTTTCTTTTTCCGTTTTTGTTTATCGGAACATTCGTATTTATAATCATGAGCTGGGTAAGCCCGAAGTTCCGCGGCAAAATGATGAGCAGGGAAATAAAAGCACAGAAATATATGATGGAAGAAAGTAAAGAAGATCTCAGAGATATAGCAACCACATCCGCAGAAGCAACGAGTGAAGGAATTAAGATCACCGCAAAGGCGATAAAGGAAGGTTTTTCGGAAGAGATGATTTTCTGCAAGTACTGCGGAAAGGAAATAGATGCTGACAGCAGATTCTGCAAACACTGCGGGGAAGACCTTAGCTGATTACGGGCAAAAAGCCCGTTTTTTTATGTAAATGAATTCATTAATGTGGTATACTCACTCATATAAAAAATATTTTCAAGAGAGTCTCTTATGAAAAAAACATATGTAACGACAATGCCCGATCACATCGGTGCTTTTCTGAAAGCAAGCAGGTTATTCTCTTCCCTTGGGATAAATATTTCAAGGGTCAGCTACAATAAATCCGTCGACGCACATACTCTGTTTATCGATGCAGACGGATCCGCCGAACAGCTTGAAAAAGCAGATGAACTTCTCAGAGAGATCGGATATATACAGAATGATATTTCCGAACCGAATATAATCCTTATGGAATTCAAACTCAGGGATATTCCCGGAAGTGTTACGGGGATACTTGAGCTTATAGAGGATTTCAGATTCAATATATCATATATATCTTCACAAGGAGATGATTCCGAGTATCAGATGTTCAAAATGGGACTGTTCGTGGATGATATGAGCAAGATCAATGATTTTACGGAAAAAGCCCGTGAAATGTGCGAAGTACGCATCATTGATTACAACCGTGCGGAAAAATACTATGACAACAGTATTTTCTACACAACATTTGTTTCTTCCCTTGCCAAGACAGTCGGACTTGACACGGAACAAAAAAATCAGCTTATGGTAAGTACAAACCTAGCAATGCAGATACTTGATGAACAGGGGCTTTCACCTTATCAGGCATTTGACAGCATAGGAAAATTTGCGGATTTGCTGTCGGTATGTAAAGGAGAGAGTTTTTCACCGAGAATCACCCGTCATAAGATCACGGATTTTACAGAGATAGTCCTTATCGAACCGCCCTGCGGAAGCAATACGGCAATAATAATCAGCGGAAGTGATGTGTTGTTTGTAGACAGCGGATATTCATGTTATGAAGACGAAATGCTGAAAATATTCAGGGATATACTCCCCGACTTCGACAGGATGAAAAAAAGAATACTCATCACCCATGCGGATGTTGACCACTGCGGATTATTGCACCTGTTTGATGAAGTTATTGCGAGCGAAAAGAGCAGAGAATGTCTGTCTCTGGAATACGAAGGAAAAGA
>SVCP01000046.1 GCA_015058295.1 Anaerofustis stercorihominis | reverse complement strand
CTTTGAGAAGAGCAATTCTTTCAGCATATTTGTCGCCTTCACCCATTGATACCCATACGTCCGTATAAATAGCATCACTGCCTTCCACTGCGGAAATGTCAGACGAAATTGTAATTGAACCGCCTGAATATTCACATTCCTTCTTCATTTCCTCCACAAGTTTTGCATCCGGGAAACACTCTTTCGGTGCTATGGCAGTATAGTGCGCACCAAGCTTTGCACAGCCGATCATAAGAGAATTTGCCACGTTATTTTTTGCATCACCGACAAATGTGAGCTTAATCTGTGAAAGGGGTTTGTTTGTGTTTTCAAGGATAGTGAGCATATCAGCGAGGAACTGTGTGGGGTGACACTCATCTGTAAGTCCGTTGAATACAGGAACTCCGCTGAATTTCGCAAGATCTTCAACAGTCTTTTGTTTGAATCCTCTGAACTCGATTCCGTCATACATTCTGCCGAGGACTTTAGCTGTATCTTCGATGGATTCCTTAACTCCCATCTGGCTGTTTGTAAGGAATGTAACATTTGCACCTTCATCAAATGCCGCTACTTCAAACGCACATCTTGTCCTTGTAGATGTCTTTTCGAAAAGAAGAACGATGTTTTTTCCTGCAAGACAGTCGCCTTTGATACCCATTCTTTTTTTAGCCTTCAGATCCTTTGAGAGATCAAGAAGGTACATTATTTCTTCTTTATTGAAATCTTTAAGTGTTAAAAATGAACGTCCTTTTAAATTTACCGGCATATCATTTATCCTCCGTCATTTGCAAATATAGTAATAATTATACATTATATTCGGCGAATATCAAGCATTTATTCACTTAACATGCAAAAATATTCGTTATTATCAGACAAAAACAGATGCATCTCCGAAGCTGAAGAACCGATATTTCTGTTCAACCGCATATTCGTATGCTTTAAGAGTATGTTCTCTGTCATAAAAAGCAGACACAAGCATCAGAAGAGTTGACTTCGGAAGATGGAAGTTTGTAATAAGCATATCAACCACCTTGAACTCATACCCGGGATAAATAAATATATCTGTATTCCGAGTTTCGGGAACTACTTTTCCGTTGAATGTGGCACTGCTCTCTATTGTACGCACACTTGTTGTTCCGAGTGCGATTACTTTTTTTCCGGAAGCTTTTGTTTCATTTATCACCTTTGCGGCGTCTTCCGTTATTTCGTAAAATTCACTGTGCATGGTGTGTTCACTGATGTCATCTGCGGAAACGGGGAGAAATGTCCCGAGCCCAACATTAAGTGTTACTTTAACTACTTTTATTCCCTTGTCAATTATCTTCTGCAGAAGTTCCTCACTCATATGAAGACCTGCTGTGGGAGCTGCTGATGAACCATATTTTCCTGCGTACACAGTCTGATAGCGGTCATTATCTTCGAGCTTTTCCTTGATATAGGGTGGAAGAGGCATTATACCTATGTTATTGAGTATCTCAAAGAATGAACCTTCATATGAGAACTTCACGTCTATAAGTCCGTCTTCTTTCTTTGCAAGTACTTCTGCAGACAGGATACCATCAAAATCAACGACAGTTCCGATCTTAAGCCTTTTTCCAGGCTTTGCCATTACTTCCCAGATATCACCTTCGATGTTTTTATGCAGAAGAAATTCTATTTTTGCACCTGTCTCCTGCTTTGTTCCGTATATTCTCGCAGGAATTACTTTTGAATCATTCACGACAAGACAGTCACCTTCATCCATATAATCTATAATGTCGTAGAAATGCTTGTCATAAAATGTATTTGTTTTTCTGTCCACAACAAGAAGCCTGCTCATCTCTCTTTTCTCGGAAGGTGTCTGCGCAATAAGCTCCTGTGGAAGAAAATAGTCAAAATCGCTTGTCTTCATAACTACCCCTCCGTGTTATACGGGATACCAAGATGCTCATACGCACCCTTCTGAGCAACTCTGCCTCTTGCGGTCCTGTTTATATATCCGATCTGCATAAGGTACGGTTCATAAACATCTTCTATCGTATCTCTTTCTTCACCGATGACAGCCGCAAGGGTATCAAGCCCTACGGGCCCGCCACCGAATTTATTGATTATAGTATCAAGAATAAGAATATCGTTCTTGTCGAGCCCCTTTTCGTCAACTTCAAGGAGTCTCAGCGCCTTGTCTGCGATCTCTTTTGTAATTGTGTCGCTTTTCATAACCTGTGCAAAATCCCTTACCCTTTTCAGGAATCTGTTTGCAATTCGCGGAGTTCCTCTTGAACGGGAAGCCAGTTCTTTTGCTCCGTCATCGGCAATATCAACTCCGAGTATATTTGCGCTTCTCTTTATGATCTTGCAAAGATCTTCTTCATTATAAAGATCAAGTCTGTTGATTATTCCGAAACGGTCTCTGAGCGGCGCCGATACAAGTCCGGCGCGTGTTGTCGCTCCGATAAGAGTAAACGGTGCAACTTCAAGACGAAGCGAACGCGAGCCTGTCCCTTTACCAATTACAATATCTATTTTGAAATCCTCCATAGCCGGATACAGTACTTCTTCGACCACTTTGTTAAGGCGATGTATTTCATCTATAAAAAGTACATCATTTTTCTTCAGTGACGTAAGTATCGCTGCAAGATCTCCTGCTTTTTCTATAGCCGGTCCACTTGTTATCTTTATGTTTACACCCATTTCATTCGCAATGATACCTGCAAGAGTTGTTTTGCCAAGCCCCGGCGGACCATACAAAAGCACATGATCCAATGCTTCATTCCTTTCCCTTGCAGCCTTGATAAATATGGAAAGTCTTTCTTTTACGATGTCCTGTCCCACATAATCCTCAAGATATTTAGGGCGCAGGGACTTTTCAATCTCTACATCAACAGGCGTTTCTTTTGTTGTTACAAATCTCTTTTTTTCCATACACCATTACCCGTTTATTACCGAAAGTGCCAGAGCAAGGATTTCTTCACTGCTCATACCATCTTCTTTTACTGCATTGACTGACCTTGTTGCCCTCGTTCTGTCAAATCCGAGAGCGATCAATGCATCAACCGCTTCCGTTGCGTTTATGTCAGATGATTCTTCGTAAATATAATACTCATCAGAATCTTCGAAGAACAATGCAAGTTTTTCAAACTTGTCCACAAGAGAGACTATTATGGTTTCTGCTGTTTTTTTGCCTATGCCCGATGCCTTCGAAAGGGCCGTTACATCTTTTGCAAGCACATATGACACTATATTTCCCGGTGTATCAAGCGACAATATCGCAACTGCACTTCTGGCGCCAACCTTCGGTACCGAAATAAGATTCAGAAACACTTCCCTTTCGATCTTTGTCGAAAAACCGTACAGAGAAATGCCGTTGTCGCTTACGCTCATGTATGTATACAGAGTTGCGGATTCTTTCCCTTTAAGGTCTGCGATGGTACTCAGAGAGCAGTTCAGAAGATACCCGACTCCTCCGCAGTCAACGACAACACTGCTGTCATTATCATCTATAAAAATATCACCTTTAAGATACTCAAACATATATTACACCTTTACTTCCTTACGAAACAGCTTTTCTCCCATAACTTGTCCCATATACATCCCGTTTGAAAGATCGTATACCGAAGCAATGAAGCTTTCGGTTTCTTCCTTGGGAACATACACCGTAACGTCCACATCATTCGCATAAATGACGTCTCCCGTGTTATATTGAAGGTTATTTATTTCTGCGGAGAGTTTCCCATAAAATGAATAGTCAACCTTAAAATTGACAACATCACTGTATATACATTCAAGTCCAACACATGCATCAAGTACACTTGATGCCGCCTGAGAATAAGCTCTCACAAGCCCGCCCGCACCGAGTTTGATACCACCGAAATATCTTGTGACGACGATAAGAGCATTTGTTATTTTTCTGTGCTGCATGACTGAATATATAGGCTTTCCCGCTGTCTGGGCAGGCTCTCCGTCATCGGAGAACTTTACTGTTTCCGAATTTTCCCCAATAACATAAGCATAGCAGTTATGAGTAGCTTTGTAATGCTCCTTTCTTACGCCTGCAAGACATTCTATAGCTTCTTCTTCGCTTGAAACAGGGAAAATTTTTGTTATGAACTGAGATTTTTTTATTACTATCTCTGTAATTGTTTCTTCTTTAACGGTCAGATATGATTTCATCTATGTAATTATAACATCAGGCTGTGTGATATGCAATAAACAAAATGTTTTCATAACATCTGTATATAAATGTAAATCAAACAGAATTCACATAAAAAAAGCGGCATAAGCCGCTCTCATGTGTATCCTTAATCTGTTATCTTGATTTTACAATGAGCTTTATTCCCGTGCGTTCGCTTCCGTTGATTTCAACTTCCGTAAATGCAGGAATACATACCAGGTCGAATCCTCCCGGAGCAACATAGCCCCTTGCTATTGCAATGGCTTTTATTGCCTGATTTAATGCTCCTGCTCCGATTGCCTGAACCTCAGCACAGTCATTGTCTCTGATTACCCCGGCAAGTGCGCCTGCCACAGAATTGGGGTTTGATGATGAAGATACTTTTAAAATTTCCATATAGACTCCTTTGATTATGAAATCAATCGAATATCTGACGCACCCTTTCTACGGAAATACATTTGTTTGTTGTATCATCAAATTCAAACACAACACCGTTAAGCTGGACAGCACCTTCCGCCACCTCATGCCTCACAGGACGCTGTGTAACGAAATTTTTGATTATAATATCTTTATCAACACCGATTACTCCGTCTATGGGACCGCACATACCAATATCCGTTATGTAGCCGGTATGACCATCAAGTATTCTTTCGTCTGCTGTCTGCACATGAGTGTGTGTACCGTAGACTGCAGTCGCCCGTTTAGATACGTAATATCCGAAAGCAATTTTCTCGCTGGTTGCTTCTGCGTGAAAATCTACGATGAGGATATCACATATGCCGGAAATATTTTGGTATATACTGTCGAAGACCAAAAAAGGATTATCAAGGTTATTCATATAAACATTCCCCGAAAGGTTGATAACTCCTATACGCTTACTTCCGACTCTGTATATACCGTAGCCTTTTCCGGTACATGGATTCGGATAATTTGCAGGACGGATAAGTCTGTCACTTTCCTGCAGAAGATTATTTATATCCTTTTTATCCCAGATGTGATTTCCCGATGTAAACATATCTATCGCATCAATGCTCAGAAGCTCTTTTGCATTGGCTTCATTTACACCTTTGCCTGCAGATGCGTTTTCAATATTTGCGATAACGAAATCCGCATTGACTTTCTTGCGGATATAGGCTGCCTTTGACTCCATAAGTCGTCTTCCGGGCCGACCGAAAATATCACCTAATGCCAAAATTCTCATAATATTTCATCCGTTTTCTAAATATTATCCGTTTCCATCCGGATTCTTTGAATTCATCACGTCATCGACTCTTTTTTCATGAGCTTCCGTTTCAAAAGGTATTCTTACCTTCACAAAATCTTCTTTAAAGAGCCCTTTAAGTATTTCATCAGAGAAATCCGGATTCTGAAGGAGTACCGGTCCGAGAAGATATGTTGCGAACAGATTTTTATAATGAATTCCTTCATACACTCCGCTCACATTTTTTCCTGCCTGCCTTATCACACTGAAAAGATAATTATCGTATTTATCTTCTTTTGTGTAACTGCACAGATTCTTATATCCCGCCACCGTAATTCTATCGTCATATCTGGCAATAACATTGTACGAATGCCTTTTTCCATAAAACTGCACAGCATGAAGCGGGAACATTCCAAGACACTCAAAAATGCTTCCGTCTTCTTTTTCTATGCTTTCGTAGAAACATTCAAGCGTATTCCCCGTTGCAAGGACATAACCACCGTTTTCGATGTATTCCGTCAGTTCTGCTTTGTATTTAATGAGATATTTCGCCACATCAAATACATATTCTTCCGTCGTCGCTCCGATATATACCATATCACACTCGCCCTTTGCAAACAAAGGCACATCAAACTGTGATGTTTTAATCACTTCCGCAGAATTTCCCATGAGGCGTGCTTTTTCTTCAATATACAGAAGATTTCCCGCATCACCATAGAAGTGACAAAGTTCAGGACAAAGATATTCTATTTTAATTTGCTTCATGACTCTTTGCCTCCTTAAGCAACGCTTCTTTCATCTTTACAGACCATTCCCTGAAATATACCTCAAAGAAATAAAGTATGCTTCCGCCCTTTACAGCATCATAATCTACCATTTTTGCCGCCGACATATCATATTTTTCCGTAAGTAATATCTTATCCTTATCTGCTCCTGCAAGAATGAGTCTCAGTGCTGTATCATACATTCTCGGTCCGACGATAATGTACTGCAGTACATCATCTGATACCAAAAACTCAAAGTCCGTATCGTAAAACCACGATGTATCTTCATTATGGTCATATCCGCCGTATACTCTGTCATTTATGGCAATTATGATTACTTTTTTACCTTCTATATGCTTAGCTTTCGCAAATGACTGTGAACACGAAATAGGATTCTGGCTTTTTCCTACCATTGAGATTATGGCTGTATCATTGGCTCTTACTTCTTCGTAGCGTCCTCCTGTGGAAGTAAGCGTATTCATTGCATCGGATACTTTCTTCGCACTGATACCAAGATCAATGCAGAGCGCTGCTATGGCAGTGTTGTTATAAACTTCATAAAGGTTCCCTGTCATAAATGGAAAAACAGTTTTCGTTCCGTTGGATTCGTTCAAAACAAAGGTCTTATTGTCATAATCAATATCGGATGATTTTACATTTCCTTCAGGCATCTCGAATCCGCAGTGGCTGCATTTAAATCTGCCGATATGGTGGAACTGAATGTATTCATATTCTATGGGCATATGACACGAAGGACATATTCTTACATCACAAATGAGATTTTCGCACTTATTGTCCCTGTCAGGGGCCTTCTCAACGGAATAATATATCTTTTTATGATCTTCATTTCCAAGATTGAAAGAAAGAGCATCATCTCCGTTGAGTACAAGTGTTATTCCCTCAGGAACATCCCTGAGCTTTCTGAGAACAAACTCAGGATGAGCATTTCTTGAAATAGAATCCCTGTAAATATTTGTCACAACAAGATAACCCGGCCTGAGTTTCTTTGCAAGCTTCACGACAGCATCTTCATCAACTTCCAGCACTGCTGCTTCAGCTTTTATTTTTCCCGTGAGAGATGAATGTTTTATAAGCTTGGAAATAAGTCCCGAATCCATATTGCTTCCTTCATTGTTGTTTACAACCCTCATACCTTGCTCTCTCAGAACATGGCTTATATTGATTGCTGACAAAGTCTTCCCGTTTGTCCCCGTGACAAACACGACGATTCCCGGCATTTTAAAATGAGAAAGGATATCGGGAAATATCTTCAGACATATATTTCCCGGAAGGTTTGTTGCCGAAAATCCCAGAAGCTTCATTATGAAAATTATCGGTTTTATAAGTAACAGAGTAAAAAACATTTTCATATATAGGTACCTCTTTTTTCCTTTGAGCAATATTTTACCACAAGCATGAAAAATTATCAATCAATACACTGTCAAACCATCAAATTCAGCATATTATACAGTGCATGATAATTCCTCTTTGGTTAAAGGGCGACGGATATTTCCCGAGCCCTTTAATTATTCTCATAACCTGCATATAATAATACATTAAATATTGAAAATTAAAGCAGTTAATTTTATAATTAGTGTGTATGAATATATTTTTTAGGAGGATATTATGTATTCCGGATTATATGCACCGATACCTGACATAGACAAATATCTTGAAAGAATAGGACTCTCACGACCTGAAAAAATCGATCTCGAATCACTTAACGCTATAATTAATGCACATCAGCTTCATATTCCCTACGATTCTCTTGATGTAGGACTTTTAAACAGAGAAATATCCCTCAACATAGAAGATCTTTTCAACAAGATAATAATAAACAAACGTGGCGGATATTGTTTTGAGATAAACGGACTGTTTATGAAACTCCTCAAAGATCTCGGATTTGACACTCACAGCATTCCCTGCAGAGTAATGCAGACACCGGAAACCATTGCTCCTGCATTCCACAGAGGCACTGTAGTAAAATTCGGTGACAAGAAATATTTCTGCGACGTAGGTTGCGGCGGATCTATGCCTACGGGAGCAGTCGAGATCACAGACGGATTGGTTCAGCAAATTGGCGAAAACAAATTCGTTCTGAAGAAAGTAAAAGATGACTGGTATCATCTTTTCAGAATTCCGAGAGAAGACGAAGAAAATCAGGAGCCGCAGATAAGCCTTGCTATCGGAATGATCGAATATGACCCCGTAGACTTCCTTCCCCCGAACTATATGTGTTCCGTAGGACCTAACGCAAGGTTCCGCGACAAAGCATGGGTAAATATGAGAACAGAAACCGGCAGCGTGAGTATAAGGGGCAGAGAACTTACTGTTGTGGACAACCACCACAAGACTGTAAGAACCATTGAAAATGATGAAGAATATTTACAGGCCCTGAAAAAATATTTTGGAATTGATCTGTACGGTCAGATCTGAAATATGCTTATTATTCGTGTAATTTGCCGTGAAGAATTACAATTCAAATATTGAATTATTATAAATTATACGGTATAATGTAACTATAAAATATAAGCAGAGGAAAAGGAGAATATTATGTACTCACATTTATACGCTAAACTTCCCAGTGTAGATGCTTACCTGGAAAGAATCGGTATGAAAAGACCGGAAAAACTCGACAGAGAATATCTCGACGAACTTATCTATCAGCATCAGTGTCATGTTCCGTTTGATCCGCTCGATGTAAGTATACTCAACAAAGACATCGACCTCGGTATTGAACATCTCTTCGACAAGATCGTTACAAATAACCGCGGCGGTTACTGCTTCGAAATGAACGGTCTTTTCTGCAAACTGCTTCAGGAACTCGGATACGATGCATACAGTATCCCGTGCAGAGTTATGAGAAGCGTAGATACATATGGCCCTGTAATGCACAGAGCAACAGCAATCAATCTTGACGGCAAAAAACTTTTCTGCGATGTAGGATTCGGCGGCCCGATGCCTCCCGCTACAGTTGATTTCGGAATGGAAGATGAGTGGCAGGATCTCAGAGGCGAAAAATTCATGTTCAAGAAGATCGGCGAATACTGGTATCACCTTTACAGACTCTCCGAAGAATCTGAAACAAACAAAGAACCGACGATTTCTCTTGCTGTCGGCACAGGCGAATACGACCCGGTTGACTACATTTATCCTAACGCAGCATGTGGCGTAGGTCCGGATGCACGTTTCAGAAAAAACAAAAAAGTAAGCCGTCGTACACCCAACGGAAGCCTTACACTTACAGATGAAGAGTTTTCAGTAGTTGAAAATCACAAGAAAACAGTTACACCTGTAGAAAGTGTCGAACAGTATCTTGATATTCTTGAAAAAGAATTCGGCATCAATATCAAGGAAGAATACGCAGCTCTTCAGAAATAACACATAAAGAAAGAACATCCCTGAGACCGTCAAAAAGTTTTGACGGTCTTTTTCGATGTTTTCTGACCGGATGCAGTCATACCCGACGCTTATTTCACAAAATACATCCAAAATAATCTTTAATCTTCCTTTAATTGACTTTGAAGTATAATTCGTTATATAATTCCCTTATGATATTATTACAGAAACTCAGACAGGAGAGATAATGAGCTATAACAACAATTCAAACAACGAACATCCTCTTACTATAGGAAGGATAATGGGAATCATGTTTACATTTTCCTTAGGTCTTTGGCCTATAGGATTATATTTGCTTATAAAAACAATAAAAGAAGTGGACGAGTATGAGCAGACAATGGCAAAAATCCGCAGGGAATCTTCCTCCGGATCATACAGTTCGACAAACGACAGCAAACGGCAGAATGCGAAGGAAATAAAATTCACCGTTGAAAGTACTCCTAAGAAACAAAGTAAAGGTTGGAGCCTCAAACTGAAGCAGACACTTTTCAATATCTTCGGTGGCATCTTTTCGCTTGCAGGTATAGGAGCATTTATTGATATATTGTCATACGGAATTGACTTTGGGACACTTTTCTCCGGAGGGTTATTTTTCGGCGGCGGTCTCGGAATGTTATTTTATGCAAATGAAATAAAGAAAAAGCTCAAGAGATATAAGAAATATTCGGCAGTTATAGGCGATGCGGATTCCATGTCCGTTGCAACCATTGCGGCAAAGATCCCGACTACCTTTGACAAAGCCTGCAAAGACATTGAGGATATGATAGATGAAGGTTATTTCGGAAACGGAGCCTACCTTGATATGCGTACAAACAAGTTTGTGAGAAATGCAAAAGTAGCAGAACAGGAAGACCTCAGATTTGAAGAAGATCCCGTAGAAGAATTTACAAACAGCTATCAGGAAATCATTGCACAGATAAAACAGCTGAATGATGATATAGTCAATATGGAAGTATCGGGAAAAATCAGCCAGATAGAGGATATAACCAAAAAGATATTCAATGTACTGGACGAAAAACCGGAAAAGAAAAATATTCTCCGCACATTCCTGAATTATTATCTTCCGACAACACTCAAACTTCTGGATGATTACAGACGCCTTGAGTCTCAAGGAAATAAGGGAGAGACCGTTAAAAAAGCAATGGATCAGATAAACGGTATTCTCGACACTCTTGTTATAGCATTCGAACAACAACTCGATGCAATGTTTGAAGAAGATGTACTGGACATTTCAAGTGAAATTTCGGCTCTCGAATCAATGATGGCACAAGATTTTGCCATAAATTCAGATCCATTCAAACAGAAAGATGCTCAGACTAAACTCAAATCAGATGGAACAAAAGAATAATATCCAAGCATAAAAGAAGCCCTGTCAGGGCTTCTTTTGCGTATTTCTTAATATATCTTTATATGTCAGTTCACGGTTAAACATACTGTCTGCATATATCGAAAATGAACCGTTAGAATCAGAATAAACCGCCTGTATTTCGGTAAAACAATATTTTTCACCCATCTCCTGCATTATATACCACACAATATCAGCCGCTTTTGTACGACTTTCATCTTCTGTGATACTGACATCGGAATTATTTATGATGGAATACATGTGTAAAGTATGTATTGTCTTAGAATAATCATCACCATCAATGTAAACATTTATATAAAAGCCGGACGGTCCTAAAATACCCTTGGAAAAATCGATGTCGTCAGAAAGAACGCTGATTGCACGAGAAAAATCATCAGCAGCATGAGTTCTCTGGTCCTCTGCATAAAATTCGTCATGTATATATCCTGACCATATTATAAGATCAGGAAGATGGCCACCTTTGACTATTATATTTTCCACCCGAAAAATATGAATCAAAATCGGTTTGTATTTTTCCGTCATAGAGTCCAGTCTCATTTGCATATTTTGTCAATTTATACTCAGAAAGCCACTCACCGAAGAACGGAACATAACCGAAAAAAGGTAATTGCAAAAGAAAAATAAATATTAGCAAAATACATAAAATCTTAATATGCTTCTTCATAACAAACCTCATACAAAAGTGCTTTTTATTTTAAGCATAATTACATATCAATACTATACGCAGTATAAATTTTCGTAGGCAAGGCAAGCTCACCCCCGCCTGTGTAATCGACAAACTTCCCTGCGGAAATTCTGTCGATCTTTTCGGCGTGTTCTCGCTCTTTCGCGGAAATACGATTTCCGCGAGTTTGCCTGCTTCGCAGGCTTTATA
>SVCP01000045.1 GCA_015058295.1 Anaerofustis stercorihominis | reverse complement strand
GCGTCCTTCTGCAAAAAAAACGGATCTTTCCGGATCCGTCATAATAAAAGTTTGTTTAAATAAAAAAAGTTGGCAGGGGCAGAAGGCCCGCATCCCATCGCTTGATGCAAGCTTGGTCTGCCGTCCTCCTCGACGCTCATGCTTACGCTCGTCGGACACTCGGCTAAAATCGACAGATAATCGATTTCTTAACGCCTCGGACCCCCTTGGGGTTCTGCGTCCTTCTGCAAAAAAAACGGATCTTTCCGGATCCGTCATAATAAAAGTTTGTTTAAATAAAAAAAGTTGGCAGGGGCAGAAGGACTTGAACCCTCGGCACGCGGTTTTGGAGACCGCTGCTCTACCAACTGAGCTATACCCCTACGTCAACGGTAATTATTATAATGTCTGTGTTACGGTTTGTCAAGGGATTTTTTTATTTTGAAAGGATAAAAATAACGGATATTATAACAGATTAACTTACAAGTTAATTTAATTTGTGTGAGGAAAAATCAACAACGGGTAAGTATGGAAATTTAAATGCCAAAATTATTGCAAATACCCCATTGTTGGATTATAATAGGTTGAAATGTTATGCTATGAATTAAGAGGTATATATTATGAGATTTAAAATTGCCCTTTGGTTATCAAAGCTGGCAGCATTTCTTATAAGAATGATTGCACCGGACAGAGGAACTGATTTCCCCGGACTGCTTGCTTATAAGATCGACAAGAATTTTATGCTCGGATTCAAAGATCTTGATCCTGAAAAGATCATATTCATTACCGGTACAAACGGAAAGTCTACCACTACAAATCTTCTGTATCATACGCTTTCACAGTCCGGTAAGAAGGTAATTGCAAATCTTTCCGGCTCGAATATGCTCAATGGTGCCGCAACGGTTCTTATTACAGGTTCGGATATGAGCGGTAAAGTAGATGCGGATTATATTCTCATTGAAGTTGACGAAAGAAGCTTCCCGTACATTATCCGTCATCTCAACGGAAAAAATATCGTCATCACAAATCTTATGCAGGATCAGGTTCACAGAAACGGGGATCCGGATTTCATATATCAGATTCTCAGAAAGAATATGCCGTCAGGTATGAGAATGTTTCTGAATAATGACGAACCGAGAAGCAAATCATTTGAAGACCTTGCGGGTGAAGTCAGATACTTTGGTGTGTCTGAGAATAATCTCTCATATAACAAGACCGGTCCGTATGAAGTTACCCTTCCTTGTCCGTATTGCAGTGCGCCTGTAACATTTGAATATATGAACAGTGCAAATGTTGGAAAATTTTCATGTACTCACTGCAATTTCCGTTCGTCCGAAGAACGTAGTACTGAAGTTGAAAATGCGGATTTTAAGAACAACACATACGAAGTCGGCGGAGTAACGCACATAATGCCGTATGATACTCCCATTATGCTCTACAACTATGCTGCGGTAAGCTGTGTCTGTAACTGGGCAGGCATTGAAAACGAAAAGATAAGTGCGGCTGTTTCAGGCTTTGTCAATATCGAAGGCCGTGATGATATAATCGAATATAAAGGCAAAAAAATACATTATCTCAGAAACAAGAACGGCAACCCCGAAACTGTTCAGATGTGTGTTGATGCCATTGCCAAGGAACCGGGAGAAAAACTTGTTGTAATAGGTCTTTGCATTATCGCCGAAAGACGACCGCAGTTTGTTCCTCATTATACTAATACGTATTATGCGTATGAGACGAACTTTAAGTCTCTGCGTGACAGTCTGGGAAAGATTCTTGTATTCAGTGATTACATCGCAATAGACCAGGTGAACAGGTTGTATTACGATGGATTTACTGAAGATGAAGTTGACTTCATTGACAGCGAAGATCCTCAGACAGTCCTCGATGAGATCATAAAATATGATTACGATACGATTTATATGATAGCTCCTCTCAGAAACATAAAAATGTTCAAGAGCTATATCAGGAAAGGCTAAAAATGGAAAAAAATACACTCAATTTCTGCTACTGTTTTGCCGACAGTCTCAATCTTCACGGAGACCTGGGAAATGTAATGGCATTTGAGAAAGTAACAAAACTCCTCGGTGCGGATTTTAACTTCAGAAGAATAAATTCGTTTTATGACGACTTCTCTTTTGACGGATGTGATGTTTTGTTTTTCTCACCGGGAGAACTGAAGACTCTTATCACCATGGCTTCCGTTTTACAGCCGAAAAAAGATATGTTTGAAGCATTCGTCAACAACGGAGGCATGATAATCGTAGTCGGAACAAGCATTGCTTTATTTTCCAAAAACATTATAAGAACCGACGGAAAGGTATATGCGGGACTGGACCTTGTTGATGTAAGTATAAGAGAAAGAAACGTGACATATTCCAACGACGAAGTGTTTACCGCAGATGTTTTCGGTGAACAGATGCAGATCTTCGGCGGACAGATCCAGATGGCGGATGTACTCATCCATGATGAAAACCCTTTAGGTGAAGTTTCTTACGGATATGGCAATTCTCATAAAACAGATGAAGGAATCATAAAAGACGGATTTATATTCACAAACTGTCTCGGACCTGTATTCGTAAAGAATCCGTGGTTTGCTGCAAAGATCATTATGAAGATACTTTCTGATAAGGGAAGTGATATTGATTTTGTTATGCCGGAATTTGCGCTGGAAAAACAGTCAAATGTAAGGATCAGCGATTTTATTGATCTGAAGATCAAAAAGTATGATGCATCGAGACTTGAAAAATAGTTCCGTGCAGGATAAATTGTAGCATAAGTATTGAAAAAAACATTCGCGAAATATAAAATATAAGCAATAAGCACATTAATACTCATACGGTGGAAAATATGAAAAAAACAATGAAAAAAAAGATTTCAATGCTGATGGTGTTCGTAATGATCATCGGTATATGTGTTCCCGTTTATGCAAGGGAATATTATAACTATGAAAGCAGATATACATTAGAACTTTCGGAAGAAGCTTATAACAAGATAAGTAAAGTAAATGCTAACCTGATGAGCATAATTCTTGATGACGGTGTGTCTATGACGTTTTCTGCGAGCAATTTCTATGAAAATTTGCCGGAAGAAGAGATCGGAGATATGACTGCAAAAGATTATACTCTGGGTGCGGAAATGTTCGATGATTCATATAACAGTGCAACGTATATGAAAGATGAATATTTTGTAAAAAAACTTGCAAACGTAAGCGGGCAGACGGAAATGACAAATGTTACCCTTACAGAGATTAATGGGAAATCTTTCTGGGAAATGACCTATAATTACCTGGGAGAGGCAGCTGAAGCGGCATCTGCGGATGATGAAGATACCGCAGATGATTCGGTGGATGCTCCTGCAAGGGAAGATGGTCTCGTTGTTGTCGGTGAAGGCCGTATGTATTTTGCCCTTAATGAGGGTTTTGCCTATAATGTCCATATTATATGCAAAGAAAATTTCATTTCTGAATATCCGGAACTTGAAAGCATTATCGACAGTATCCATCTTGGCAGGAGACAGTCGGATACAATGCACATTATGTGGATCGTCATTGGTGTGCTTTGTGTTATCTGTCTTGCTATGATAATCGTTGTTCTTATGGCAAAGACACCGAAGCAACTCGCAAAAGAAAGATCAAAAAAAACAGGAATCGAAGAGTTCGATGAAGAAGAACAGCTGAGAAACAACGAGTTTGTCAATGAAAAGCTTGAAATGATTGCAAAAGCTCATACCAGAACTGATGCAGAGGAAGAACTGACTGTAGATGATATTGAGCTTGATGATGAACTGATTATAAGCGTTGATACCGAATGTGCTGTTCACGATTCTGAAGATATTACAGAAAAAATTGTGCCGGATGAAGCTGATACAGACATTACACAGGTTACTGAGCAGGCAGAGCCTGAAGATGATTTTGACATTGACGAATATCTCGACAATGCATTGTCTGAAAGTAACAGCCCGACACTGAAACTTGACAATACGGACGAAAGCGAAGACGCATAAAACAAGAGAGCGTTGTAAAACGCTCTCTTTATTTTATACCGTCAAGTATACTTTCAAAGATGCAGCGGTATTCATTTTTCAGCTCCGCAATGAGAAACTTATCTATACCGCATTTTTTCAGATATGATGCTTTTGCATATACAGAACGCAGATCTTCATATATGACATTTCGAACAGTTCCGTCTGAAGTATATTTGAAGAAACAGAGCTGAGATATCTCGTCAAAACTTATATATTCCCCATTACCTTCATCAAACATGTCTGATATGTCATTTACAGACGGATAATTTATGTTCATATTGTTCCTGTCTATATCTGCGGCATGAAGTTGTACTGCGTACCCGAGCTTGTGAGCGGGAATGTGGGTGAGAAGGGAAGTAATTATTTCAGTGAAACTTGTAAAATCAAATACATTCCGTCTGGACTTGTAATACAGGCAGGAATAATCTTCGTGGTCTATACTTTTTAATATATTTTCATTTGCCGTTATGCATATGTTCATCCGCTCGTTGTGAAATTCATTTATTGCCTGAGATATGTACTGCAGATCACCTTCATTTTTTATATTTAAAAGGACCTGCGAGTATTCTTTAAAGCTCAGATCATGGAGTAGTTGCAGCAAAACATCCCCCTGAGCAAGTATCGATACGTCGTCGATATACAGCGACGGGGTGATTCCGTTTATCTTACAGGCATTTATTGCAGGGTAATCACATGGCAGATTTATCTCACCGTCGATGACATTATAGCAGTCTATAAACACATTGCTCACAAGATGTGCATTTACATCAAGATTTACAAATGAGCTCGTTATATCATTTACTTTATATATTGCAGAAAACAGACTTCTGTCGTAATTCTTTTTTTTCGTGTACAACAATACATTTCCCGGTATTTTTACGCTTCCCGGAATATCGTTTGCTTCGCATAACTCTTCTTCGGACATATTCAGTATATCCGATAATTCCCCTGTCTGAATGTTATTTTCCGTAAAGAATATTTCTCTGTCCGACGGGATATAGCAGCAGCTTCCGCTTGCATATATACATCCCTGAAGATTGGAATTTTTTATTTTGGTTGTATTTACTTTGTATATTTTTGCTATATCTGACAGGCTTTCTCCCTCTCTTATGATGTGCAGCATATTAACCTCTCGTTAATGTTTTTTATATGATATGCTTTAAGTTCGGTAATAATGCTACAATACAGCCCCCAGAGTAAGTATGCCGATGTTGTCATTGTATATTTCGTCGAACTGAGAGATAGGCAGCGGGTTTGTGCCGACACCGCACTCTATAGTATATCCCGGACGGTTATATTCCTGAATAAACCAGTCTTTGTATCCTGCATAAAGACTTTCCGGATTAGGCTCCGTCAGTATATATCCGCTTGCCTCAGATAGTCTTTGGGCGATTTCGGTTGCCTGAGGCGGATCAAAATCTGAAAATCTGTAGAATATAACTTCTCCCTGTGTGTGATACGACAGCGTCAGTCTGAAATTATGTTCTCTTGTGAAATTCACCATTGCCCTGCTTTCAGGTTCACTCAGCGGGGATTCTCCCACATATTCCACCGGCCCCGGGCGGGTATATCCCAGAGAAAATTTCACTTCTCTTGCCTGCTCCCATAAAGCAGGATAGTTTGAATTCAGGTCAACCCCACGGATATTGGCTGCCCACACATCCGGAAATATAAGCGACGGGTCAGTTATATTTCTTGCATACTGGTATGCTCCCGACATCGGTGTAAGTTCTCCCGTAACTAAGTTCACTCCGTCAGGATTTACCATAGGAATAAAATATATACTGCAGGAACCGAAAATATCCTCTGCAGAATATCCGTAAATATTTTCTCCTCTCACATACGAAAGGCATATATCTTCAATGTATTTCATCAATACAACAGAAGTGATCCATTCATTTGCGTGATGGGATGCATTATACATAACTTCTTTTTCTCCGTTTCCGAATTTTATCACTGTAAGATCATTCCCAAGGACACTTTTTCCGATGGATGAAATTTCAAGAAACGGGAAGCGGACTTTGAGCGCATTTATATTCATCTGCATTATCGGAAAAGTATAACTTATATCATCCGGAATAAAACTGCCGCTGAACGGAATTATGACTTTCTGTCCTGTCTGAAGATTGTCGGGATCAGCATCAGGATTTGCTGCGATAATGAGTCCGACTTCTGAGGAATAATATCTCGCAAGAGAATAAAACGTATCACCCGTTTTTATGGTATGCACGATATATCCGTTGATCCATGGCATCAGATAGCTCCATACGTTGGCTCCTACTATGCCATCGGGATTAAGCCCGCTCTTTATCTGAAATTCTATGACTGCATTTCCTGTCAAGGGGCCGAATATTCCGTCTGTTTCTCCAAAATAAAATCCATATTTTTTTAGAATACTTTGTACAAGTTCTACCCACGGACCTGTACTTCCCGGATATAAATTTTTCATTTTTTTCTCCTCTGTAAACATACTGATATATAATATATGCAATTTTTCTTTGAGGTTTACATCTTATTACGTATACCAATCGTATTTACAGGCAAAAATTTCATCGGAGGAATTATGGATAAAAGAATAAAAGGGACTTTTATTATTATTTCGGTATTATTTTTGCTTATCGCAGGCATTACAACAAAGTGTGTATTGTTTTATGATGAGGAAAATCTAAATGCTCTTTCTGATCAGTATTACAGAGTTGTCGATACGGTGTATCCGAGAGGTAAGATTACAGACCGCAGTGGTATAGTATTCAACAGAGCCGAAGGCGTATTCGATTATCTGTACGGGACGTTGACCTCCTATCCTGACGTGGCATCTCAGGTAACAGGCACAGTCAACATAGATGAAACGGACACTACAGCATCTTCCTGTAAAGGAGTTAACGGAATAAATTATGTTTTTGATGATCTTCTCAACGGAGGTTCGCCCATAAAGGTCAATGCAGTTGCCGATGCGAATTCAAATATCCTTACGGATATGCCTGTATCTGTTGTCGGGGACCATATAAACGAAGGGTGCGATATTGAACTGACTCTTGATTATAACCTGCAGAGAAGCGTCGAAGATATAATGCGCACATTTGCCGTGGAGAAAGAGTATGAGCGTCTTTGTGCAATGCTTACAGATGTAGAAACGGGAGAGATTCTTCTTATGGCAACCCACGGTACGGAAATGAATATGAACATGCTTTCCTATCAGCCGGGAAGCGTTATGAAGATAATTGCCGCTGCCTGTGCACTTGAGGAGGGGATTATAAGTGAAGAGCAGCCGTTTGTATGTACAGGTAAATTCCCTGTAGGCGAAAATATACGTTCCTGCAGCGGAAATATAATACACGGAGAAACGACAATGAAAGAAGCTTTTGCTTCATCCTGTAATCACTGGGCATATGAGGTGAACAGACTTCTCACTTATACAGATGAGAACGGCAATATAAAAAGCAGAATGCTTGATATGGCAAATAAATGGGGATTTTCGTATGCAGGTAAAGAAAATCGTGAATTTATTCTTTCATATAATGGCTATTATTCATTTATCCCCGAAAAATTATATAATGACATGGATATATTCAACAGCGCACTGGGGCAGGGTAATATTCAGGCATCCGTATATCTCATAAACAAAATAACAGCAGCAGTCGCAGGAGGGGGAAGCTGCATTGTTCCATATATAGTTACAAAAATAACAGATCCTGCTGAAAATATTATATTCTACAGCGATAATGATAAGAAGATATTTGATCTTGGCCTTTCCGAAAAGACGGTAAGCTCACTGCAGAATTTTATGAGACAGACCTGTATCAGCGGTTCCGCAAGAACAGTAAAGACCGCAGGTGCCGCAGGCAAAACGGGAACTTCCGAAAATATCCCGGGGAAGGAATGTCACAGCTGGTTTACGGGATATTTTCCCGATGATGAAAATGTATATGCCCTGACTGTCTTTGTGGAAAACGGCGGAAACGCTCCACAAAGCGCTGTGCCGCTGTTTGATCTGATAGCAGGGGAAGTATGCTCTCAGAAATAAAAAACTGTTTATGCGCGCTTACAGTGAGTGCTTCTATAAGCTTTATATATCCATTAAAACATAAAACTTGAAGTCCAATTTGTTTTCCCGTATTGAAGAGGATGTATTTTGTGGTATAATATAATATCAGACATGAAAATAAAATTCGGGGAAGAATTAATTATGAATATAGAAAAAAAATACCACATTATAACGTTCGGCTGCCAGATGAACGAAAATGATTCCGAAAAGATTGCAGGTATTCTTACAAAGAAAGGATACACATATGCTGAGGACAGTAAAGATGCAGATGTCCTTGTTATAAATACCTGCAGCGTAAGAGGAAATGCTGATGACAGATTTTTCGGTAATCTGGGTCAGTTCAAAGCCGTAAAACAGAAAAAAGAAGGCATGATCATTGCAGTATGCGGTTGTATGATGCAGCAGGAAATCCATATAAATGATGTACAGAAACGTTATCCGTTCGTTGATATCATTTTCGGTACACACAATGTGCATCAGTTCGGAGAATTTCTTGACAGAAAGCTCGAAGGAAACAAAAAGCGTGTTGTTGAAGTCATTTCAGACGGTCCTATAGCCGAAGATGTTCCGATGAAAAGAGAATTTGACTATAAGGCATACGTCACCATCATGAACGGATGTGATAACTTCTGCACATACTGCATCGTTCCGTATACGAGAGGCAGGGAAAAATCCCGTCCTGCAAGTAAAATAATTCAGGAAATAAGAGAACTTGCCGACAACGGCTGTAAAGAGGTAATGCTTCTCGGACAGAATGTAAACAGCTACGGAAAACGCGGAGAAATTACCGAGCCCTGTTCGTTTGCGGAGCTCCTTGACAGAGTATCTGAAATAGAAGGTATTGAGAGAATCAGATTTATGACATCTCATCCTAAAGACCTTACGGATGATGTTATCGAAGCTATAGCAAGAAACGAAAAGGTAATGAATTCCGTTCATCTTCCGCTTCAGTCCGGAAGCAGCAGGGTCCTTAAACTTATGAACAGGAAGTATGACAAGGAAAAATATCTGCAGACCGTTGAAAAACTGCGTGAAAGGATTCCGGATATATCCATAACAACGGATATTATTGTCGGTTTCCCCACAGAGACGGAGGAAGACTTTGCGCAAACACTTGATGTTGTGGAAAAAGTAAGATTCGATTCCGCATTTACATTTATCTATTCCCCGCGCCATGGAACAAAAGCCGCATCGATGGAAGGTGCAGTGGATGATGCTGTTGTGAAGGTACGTTTTGAAAAACTCATGGATCTTCTTCATGCAAAAATGCTGGAGCAGTCCGTTGAAAAATACGAAGGAAAAACTGTGGAAGTTCTCGTCGACGGACATTCACAGAAAGATGAAAATATGCTCTGCGGAAAGACACGCGGAGGTAAACTTGTTAACTTCCATGGAGAAGCCCCTATGGGAACTCTTGTGAATGTGAAGATAACAAAGCCGACTACATTCCATTTGCTCGGAGAAGTCGCAGAATAGACGGAGGAAATTATGGCATTATCACCTATGATGCAGCAATACTTAAAAATTCATGAGCAGGAGCCCGATGCACTTTTGTTTTTCCGAGTGGGAGACTTTTATGAAATGTTCTTTGATGATGCGATTACAACCTCAAAAGAACTCGATCTTGTTCTTACGGGAAAGGACTGCGGTCTTGAGGAAAGGGCACCAATGTGCGGAGTCCCGCATCACGCAATTGATGTATATGTTGCAAAACTGGTGGAAAAAGGATACCGTGTTGCAATATGTGAGCAGATGACTCCTCCCGGAAAAGGTATCGTTGAAAGAGAGATTGTCCGTGTCGTAACATCGGGAACTGTTACTGACCCGTCTGCATTGAAAGAAGACAAGAACAACTACATAATGAGCATCTATTACAACAAGCTCGAATACGGTATCGCATATGCGGATATCTCAACCGGCGAAATGTGTGCCCGAGTCATAAGTGGAAACAATGCCGACGAAAGATTTTTCGGACTTCTGGGGGTGCTCTTACCAAGTGAAGTCATCGTAAACGGCACATTCTATCAGAGTCCGCACATTAAAGAAAGAGCGGAAATGATTCTTTCAAGAAACGTCGCTCCGCTTAAATCAAAATATTTTATTACGGAAAACTGTATTTCAGAGATAACGCGACAGCTGAATGTTTATTCCATAAATGCAACGGGGCTTGAAAAGCACGACAGCGCCATAAAAAGCTGCGGAGCTCTTTTGTCGTACATCAGAGAAACACAAAAAGGTTCACTTTCTCAGATAAGCAAAATCGATATGAAGCTCGGAGATGAGCTTATGGTGCTTGACTATGCCACAAAGCGGAATCTTGAGATTACCGAAACTATGCGCCTTGCAGAGAAAAGAGGAAGCCTTCTGTGGGTACTTGACAATACGGTAACCGCAATCGGTGCAAGAACTCTCAGAAAATGGCTCGGAGAACCGCTTTTGTCAAAAACAGAGATCGAAAAACGCCACGATTCTGTTTCATATCTCGTGGATGATATATTTCTCATTGAAGATATACAGAGAAATCTTGAGAAGATGAGCGATATAGAAAGACTTCTGCCGAGACTTAATAACAGAACAATTAAAGGCAGGGAGCTTCTCAGTCTCGCTTCTACAATTTCCGCAATACCTAAAATGCGTGATCTTCTCATAAATGCAAGAGATGCGATTCTGAAAGATATCTGCCTTGATACCGATGACCTGTCTGATCTGGGCTCGCTCATAGAACTTGCTATTAGTGAAGACTGTTCAAATAATATCGGTGACGGTACTCTCATAAAGTACGGATATAACCGTGAGCTTGATGAACTGAAAGACATCAAAGACAATATCGGACAGATACTTGCTGAAATTGAGGCCAGGGAAAAAGAAAGTACAGGTATCAGGAATCTGAAGATAAAATACAACAAAGTATTCGGATATTTTATTGAAGTCACAAAGAGCAACCTTGATATGGTTCCCGATTATTTTATCCGCAAACAGACTCTTGTCAATGCGGAAAGATTTGTTACGGAAGAACTCAAAGAGATCGAATATAAACTTCTTACGGCACACGATAAAGTCTCGGAAGTGGAAACTGCCATATACAATGATATACTCGATAAACTAAATGCAAATATTGCAAGGATAAAAGATACCTCCGAAAGAATAGGTATACTTGACACTCTCTGTTCCCTTGCATACACAAGTTATAAAAATAAATATGTCCGCCCGTACATAAACGAAGAAGGTATTATAAAAATAGAACAGGGCAGACACCCGGTAGTTGAATCACTTATCGGAAGAAGTAAGTTTATTCCCAACGATACATATCTTGATATGAAAGACAATACAATGGCCATCATTACAGGTCCGAATATGGCAGGTAAATCCACATATATAAGGCAGGTTGCCATTATTGCCCTTATGAATCAGATCGGCTGTTTTGTTCCTGCAAGTGATGCCAGTCTGTGTATCGTGGACAGGATATTTACCCGTGTGGGAGCAAGCGATGACCTTGCGGCAGGACAGTCCACATTTATGGTGGAAATGGGAGAAGTATCAAATATTCTTAAAAACGCAAGCCGAAACAGTCTTGTAATCCTCGATGAAGTAGGAAGAGGGACAAGTACTCTTGACGGACTGAGTATTGCGTGGGCAGTTGCGGAATTTCTTGCAGACAAAGAAATGCGTGGTTGTAAGAGCCTGTTTGCTACACATTACCACGAGCTTACACAGATAGTTAATACTTCACCGGGTATCGTAAACTATCACATAGCAACCGAACAGACCATAGACGGAG
>SVCP01000044.1 GCA_015058295.1 Anaerofustis stercorihominis | reverse complement strand
AACCTACTGCAAGGCCTGCGCCGATTGCACACATTCCGCGTACTACATGAATTCCTTCAATCATTATTTACCTCCAAAAATCAACCAAACGGTTTAACAAACATAAGGATAAGTGCTACTACCAATCCGTAAATACCTGTTGTTTCCGCTACTGCCGCACCAAGAAGCATTGTTGTTGTAATTGATCCTGATGCGTCCGGTCTTTTACCTACAGCGTCTGCACCGCTTCCTGCAGCAAATCCCTGGCCTACGCCCGGACCGATTGCCGCAAAACCTACTGCGAGGCCTGCGCCGATTGCACACATTCCGCGTACTACATGAATTCCTTCGATCATACCATTCCTCCGAAATTACATACCCATAGCATCGCCTACGTTACATACTGTAAGCATAGTGAAGATGAGCGACTGAATAGCGCCTGAGAATACATCGAAATATGCGTGAATGAATGTAGATGCAAGAATCGGTATACACAGTATAGCAATACCTGCTGTTGCGATTCTTCTCGCTGCTTTGCTTTCGATACCTTTGAGTGCATTGCGAAGCTTTGTGAAGTTGCCCGTAGCAATAAGAATGCACAGCAAAATACCGATAACACAAGTGTAAGCAACCACAAATCCATTGTTTACATAGAGCTGATAGAACAATGTTGAGATAACGAGGCCTGCGAACAAGTTACCGAACATACGAAGCGCAAGTGAAATGATCGGTGCGAGTTCACCAAAGATATTCATCGGAAGGAAAAGCGGGAACGGATCAAGGAAACTCTTGAGGTATCCGCCGACACCATTCGATTTTACTTTGTTGTACTCGATAAGGCAGAATGTTGCAAAGCTCAGCGGAAGCATCGTAGCGATGTCTGCTGTAGGAGGTCTGAAGATACCCCAGAACACAAATCCGCTCCAGTTGCACATAAGGAAAAATGCAAACAATGACAGAAAATACGGTGCGTATGTGTCTTTTGCTTTCTTTCCGCCTGAATTTTCGGCAAAATCATCGATAGCATTCACAATCATTTCAGCGACAACCTGACTTTTGGTTTCGGGCACGATTGTAAGTTTGCGAGTAAGGAATGCAAACAATGCAATTACAAGCCCCATGAAAAACCAGGTATTCACCATTGTGTTTGTAATCGGAACGGGTCCGATGTAAAACAAGGCTTTAATTGAACTGATTTCCAAGAATACATCACTCCTTATTTAATTTTTTTGTATTAATTAAAGTCAGCAGATATATCGCCCAGTTCACAGACAAAAGCCCTACTATTACCGCAACCACATTCAGAAGCGGGCTGGTAAAACCTGCAAAAAGAACCGCAAATTTCATAATGAATCTGAGAAAGTACCTGATGGTAACAAAAGCAGATGCACTTTTTGCGTCCTCCCTGTGAACAGAAGCCTCAACCGCCGATTTAAGTAATCTGAAATTGATAACACTGAATATATAGCCGAACAAAAAACCCGCGATCAGTGTCTTTCTGATAGAAAAAAACAAACTACCAATACAAAGAACTGCTATAAAACATCCTGCAGTAAAAGATATACTGCCGAACGAAAGCAGATCAACATTTTTGAACTTCTCCGAAAATGATTTTCTTTGCGCCATAGCTTGTCACCTGAAAAACCTTGCTTGTTTAATTTGCAATATATATTTTTTGCTACACAACGATATGATACTATACCGCAAAATAAAAATCAAGATTTTTCAAACTGCTCGAAAAAAAACTTGAACAAAACAGTTGCTCAGCCGCTTTCATTCAATATCTCACCTCTTTTATCAAAAATTGAAAAAATAAATCAAATTACACGATAAAATGGCTGAAAAATTGCTTGTCTGAGCTTTGTATGCTCAATTTTCGTCATCATCCGGCTTGCGCATATATCTTTTCATCATATTGTAAGCAGCTTTATATCCGGCACCTATACCGATGACGATTCCGGCTGCGACTCCCCATGGGGATGTTCCTCTCCATTCGTCAAACATAAATCCGAAGAAAATTCCCATGCCTATGGGCGACATTACATTAAGTCCCAGCTGTGTCAGTGCGGCAAGCGGACGAATCGTAGAGGAGAAGGTCGGTTTGTTTTTCTTTTTATTCATTTCCTAACTTTATCACCTCGACTCCCGCCTCACTGAGGATCTCAAGAGAGCTTTCATCGGGGTACCCCTGAAGATATTTTACCTGCTTTATGCCTGCATTGATGATCATTTTCGCACAGAGCACACAAGGAGAATGGCTGACATATATTACAGAATCCTTTATACTCACGCCATGCACAGCCGCCTGGATAATAGCGTTCTGTTCTGCATGTATGCCTCTGCAGAGTTCATGTCTTTCTCCTGACGGGATATTCAGCTCCGTTCTGATACATCCCACTTCCTCACAGTGCCTGAGTCCTTTCGGAGAACCGTTGTAGCCGGAAGAGATCATCTTGTTGTCTTTTACTATAATTGCGGAAACATGTCTTCTCAGACAAGTGGAGCGTTTACTCACAATATCAAGCATTTCCGCATAATATTCATCCCAACTCGGTCTGTTGTCCATATGTTCCTCCTTTAAATTCAATTATTTCGTTCCGAAGATCCTGTCGCCTGCATCACCGAGGCCGGGAACGATATATTTGTGATCGTTGAGGCAATCGTCCTTCGCCGCACAGTAGATATCGATATCAGGATGAGCCTTGCTGAGGACTTCGATTCCTTCGGGAGCTGCGATTATGCACATGAATTTGATATTTTTCGCACCCTGTTCTTTAAGGAAATCCACAGCCGCAACAGCGCTTCCTCCCGTAGCGAGCATCGGGTCAAGAACTATGCATGTAGCTGTTGTGACATTTTCCGGGAGCTTGCAGTAATACGCAACGGGTTTTGCTGTCTCAGGATCCCTGTAAAGACCTACATGACCTACTTTTGCGTTCGGGATAAGGCTGAGCATACCGTCAACCATTCCGAGGCCTGCTCTGAGGATAGGTATAATAGCTATGGAACCTCCCACAAGTCTTTTTACCGTTGTTTCGCAGATCGGAGTTGTTACATTCACTTCTTCGAGGGGAAGCTCTCTTGTAACTTCATATGCCATAAGCATTGCGATCTCGCTTACAAGTTCTCTGAAAAATTTATGATCAGTATTTTCGTCTCTGATGATACCGACTTTGTGCTGGATAAGGGGATGATCGAAGATCATTACTTTGCTCATTGTGTCTGCCTCCGTAATATTATTTGTTTTCGTAATCTGTTATGAGATTTACTCTTCTTTCGTGTCTGCCGCCTTCAAATTCCGTTGTGAGGAAACCTTCCACCATTCTTTCCGCAGTCCATACTCCCACAACTTTTTCGCCCATGGCGAGAACATTTGCGTTGTTGTGTTTTCTTGTCATTACCGCACTGTATTCATCAGCACAGTGTGCACATCTGATACCTTTTACTTTATTTGCGGCGATGCTGATTCCGATACCCGTAGAGCATACGAGAATACCAAGCTCACACTCTCCTGCGGCAACACTTTCACCTACTGCAAATGCGAAATTCGGATAGTCAACGCTTGATGTGTCATTACATCCGAAATCAACAAATTCATACCCTTTCTGTGAGAATGTTTCCTTGATGTGTTCTTTGAGCGCGAATCCGCCATGGTCGCTTCCGATTGCAACTTTCATTTTTAATGTCTTCCTTTCAGATATTTTATTATTACATTGATATACTTTTCTATTTGTTCGTACACCTTCATATACACGGAATTATCCATCATATACGGATCGGAAATATCCGTTGCGTACACATCGCTGTCACACAAAGATGCAAATTCTCCCAGTGTGTATAATTTTCCTTTGCTCTCTTCCGGGAAATACCTCTGTATGAGCGATTTGTGTGAACTGCCCATGGCGAGGATAAGGTCCGCTTCTTCAATCATCCCCCCGTCAATACACGAGCTTTTGTGGGACGATATATCAATCCCGTGAATGTCACATGCATATATACTTCCGGACGATGCACCGAGTCCGTCAACCGTCGATACTCCCGCAGACTGAGCAACATATTCTTCCGCAAGTCCGTCCTGGGATATAAGGCTGTTCATGATATATTCCGCCATCGGACTGCGGCAGGTATTGCCCGTACATACAAACAATATCTTTTTCATATGATTATTCTCCAAGCATCATATATTCATCTGTGGCTTTGTTGAGTCTGTTCATATACGCGTCACCTATATTGTCCGTGGGCATACAGCTTACATAAATCTTTGTAATGCCCGCCCTGTCACAATATCTGAAATGAGCAAACAGATCATGCGCCGCCGTCTCCGGGTGATTTCTGTCACCGAGAGACAATTTCACTTCCGCATTGATATGTCCGAGGATGCTGTCGAACATTATAACCGCACACTTTTCGTCAAAATCCGCATCGTTCAGATATTTTATTATGCTTTCGTCACTTCCGTCAACGGCGATGACATATGCATCAGGCTTATAGTGTCTGTATTTCATCCCCGGAGAGCGTGGTCTTTGTGTCTGTGATTCGCTGATACTGCTTTCATCAAGTGTAACCACTTTCATCAGTTCTTCCGCTGTTACAGCTCCCGGGCGGAGTATTTTTACTTTTTCCGTCGTACAGTCAACAACAGTGGACTCCAGCCCCACAAGACAATCCCCCCCGCAGAGGATAACATCTGCCCTGCCGTTCATATCTTCAAGTGCGTATTCAGCTCTTGTAGGCGAAGGTTTTCCTGAAATATTTGCGCTCGGAGCCGCAACAGGGCAACCTGCTTCTTTCAGAAAATCATGAGCGAACCTGTCCGAAGGAACTCTGACAGCCACCGTATCAAGTCCTGCTGTCACTGTTGGACTGAGAGCGTTGCCTTTTTTCACAATTACCGTTACAGGTCCGGGCATAAAATGCTCTGCGATTGTCTTAGCCGCATCACTGACTTCTCCCACATATTCATAGCAGTCATCAAACTTCGCAAAATGGACTATCAGCGGATTATCGGAAGGTCTGCCTTTGGCCTGAAATATCTTCTTTACTGCGCTGTCGTTTGTAGCATCCGCACCGAGACCGTATACCGTCTCAGTAGGGAAAACAACAAGCCCACCGTTACGTACAGCTTCAGCCGCGCTCCGAAGTGCTTCATCATATTTATTTATATCATTCAGATCATATATTTTACTGTTCATACTTTTCACCACACTATGCATACATAGCTTACAGATTATTATAACAAAAAAAATGCAAATGTCTAAACTTTTTGTATAAATATATAGTATAATGCCAATAAAATTATTTTTACATGGGAGGGAGCTATGCACACATACACAAATGAAGCAATAAAACTGAGAAGACAACTTCATATGATCCCCGAAACAGGTTTTGAAGAACACAAAACCTCTGAATTTATCCGCTCATATCTTAAAAACCTCGGATATAAACCAATCACAACAGCGAAAACAGGGGTATATACATTCTGTGATTTCCAAAAGGAAGATACTGTACTTTTCAGATGTGACATTGATGCCCTTCCCGTAACGGAAGAAACTTCTCTCGGATTCGCATCTGTACACCCGGGTAACATGCATGCATGCGGACATGACGGACACATGGCTATGATGCTCACTTTCGCAAAATATCTTGCAGAAAATGAAGTGAATCCGGATCATAACGTTATTTTACTGTTCCAGCCTGCGGAAGAAAATCCCGGAGGCGCAAAATATGTCATCGAAGAAGGCATTATTGAGAAATATAACGTAAGAAGAGCATATTCACTCCATCTCTCACCGTCTCACGGATACGGCAGATTCCACGCAAAAAGCGGTGAATTCTTCGCATCCGGCGTTGAGCTTTATATCACTGTAACAGGCAAAGCATCTCACGGAGCAAGTCCTCACAGCGGAAAAGATGCGATCCTTGCAGGATGTGCACTTGTAAGTGCCCTTCACACCATAGTATCCAGAGACCTGAACCCCATACATGACGGAGTCATAACCATCGGCACAATAAACGGCGGAAGTGCCATGAATGTCATCGCAGATACAGTCAGACTTTCCGGCACACTCCGCGCATTCAACAACGAAACAAAAGAGCTTATGCTGAACAGGGTCCGTGAAGTGTGCATGGGAATCGGACTGACGTACGGTGTTGATGTGAAATTTTCTCCCGTATACTGCTATCCTCCGCTAATCAATGATGAAAAATTGTTCATCGAAGCAAAAAGCATTTTGGGAGACAACCTCGCAGAAACTGACAAAGTTATGATGAGCGAAGACTTTTCATATTTCGCAGAGAAAATCCCTTCCCTGATGATGTTCCTCGGAACAGATGACGGAAAAGAAGAGCATCAGTATCCTCTCCACTCTCCGAAATTTGACTTCGATGACAGTGTACTCATAAAAGGGGTAGAGGCATTTGTAAATATTGTGAAAAAAATATAAAATTCACTTGCTATAAACAATCTCATATGCTATAATCCTTACCAACGGATTATAGCATCTTAATTTTATAAACCATTTCGTGCTTAATACCCTAATTGTGAAAGGCGCAGGCAAATGCAGGCTTTTCCGCAACACCCGATTAGGTGCAGAATGCTTTATTTTAAGGCGAATCCGTTGCGGCAATAAAATCATCAGAAAAAGAACGGAGAAAAAAACAATGAGCACAAAAAATTATGAATTTTCAAAGAGAGTAAAGGGAATCAGCGCTTCGCCAATCAGAAAGTTCGCTTCCCACAGTGAAAAAGCTAAGGAAATGGGAAAAACGGTCATACCTCTCAACATCGGTCAGCCGGACGTATACACCCCATCTGAGTACCTCTCTGCTATTGCCGCCATTGATACTTCCGTTATAGCTTATACACCGTCCAACGGCATCAACGAAGCTCTGGACGCATTCAGAGACTATTTCAAAGGCCTCGGAATGCCATTCGAAAGAGATGATATTCTTATCACAACAGGAGGAAGTGAAGCACTTTCCTTCACAATATGTGCGCTCTGCGATCAGGACGACGAGATTCTCGTTTTCGAGCCGTACTACGCAAACTACAACACCCTCGCAAAGATGGAAGGAGCAAAGATCACAGCCGTGACTACGGTGCCGGAAGAAAACTTCGCTATTCCATCTTACGATGAGATCGTAAAGAAAATAAATAACAGAACAAAAGCAATTCTCGTAACAAACCCCAACAACCCCACAGGAAGCGTTCTTTCAAGAGAAGAAATCGAAAGAATCATCAGGGTGGCTGTGGATTATAATTTATTCATCATTGCCGATGAAGTATACAGAGAATTTATCTATGCTGACAAAGGGTATGTATCATTCACGGAATACGAAGATGCTCTCGACAGACTCGTCATCATCGACAGCGTATCAAAACGTTTCAGCGGATGCGGAATCCGTATCGGCTGCGTGGCATCAATGAACAAAGACTTCATCGCAGAAGTATTAAAACTCTGCCAGGCTCGCCTGTGCGCACCTTATGTTGAACAGATCGGTGCTGCCGCAGTATTCGGTGTCGGCGATGAATACATAAACTATGCAATAAACTCATACAAAGTAAGAAGAGATCTGTGCATTGACCTTGTAAGCAAAATCGAAGGAACAATATGCCAGGTACCCGACGGAGCATTCTACTTCATTCTCGGTCTTCCCATCGAAGATGCGGACGATTTCACAGGCTGGCTTCTCAGCGACTTTGAAGTTGACGGAGAAACGATTATGCTCTGCCCGGCAAAGGAATTTTATGCAACACCGGACAGAGGCAGAAACGAAGTACGCATCAGCTACTGCATCTCCGAAGACCGCCTGAAAAAAGCCATAAATATCCTCGACAAAGGACTTGCTCAGTACAAAAAAGAAAAAGGTCTTTGTTAATGACCTTACATAATCCTATAATTCTGCTCCCCGCACATTTCAGGCGGGGAGTTTTCTTTTTATAACAAAAGAGAGTTCAGTGAACTCTCTTTATAATTTTAATATGTCAGCTCAATATCATCCGTATCATACCATATGAACAAACCGTTATCATAAATAAGATACGAATTTTTCTGTCCGTTTTTCGGAATGGATATTGATCCCGGGTTTATTGCCCTTATGCCGTTTATTACTTCGTCTTTTGCAACATGCGTATGCCCGTAGAGGAATATACTTCCTTCCGGGATTTTAGGAAGATTGTCGGGATTGTATATATGCCCGTGAGACATATATATTTTATTATTCCCGTCAAATATCACACCGATATCATCACAAAGGGCGAAATCAAGGACCATTGAATCAACATACGCGTCGCAGTTGCCCCTCATACAGATTATCTTATCCGCATATTCATTGAAAAGTGCAGCAACTTCTTTCGGTGCGTATTCTTCGGGAAGATCATTTCTCGGCCCGTGATACAGAATATCACCTAAAAGCACGATACCGTCAAATCCTCCCCTGTCAAATACTTCAATTATCTTCTTCGCATACCTGATGCTTCCGTGAATATCCGATGCTATAAGTAACTTCATTTTCCCTCCTGTCAGAATGCAGCCTCAAGAATATCAATAAGTTCGCTTTCAGCAAAATCAACGGGAGTTTCCGACGGAAGAACTTTTGATACTATGTTATAAAAACTTTCTCTTTCCACGCCAAGTGCGCAGAGTGCCGGCAGTTTAAGATCATCCCTCAGATCCGAAAGATTGTTGTTCAGAGAACGTAAAAGGACATGGTGTTTGTCAAATTCGTAATCCATTCCGGAACAAAGGGCACCGAGTCTTGAGAATTTTTCCGTTGTTACAGATGCGGGCGCAAACATCTGCACCTTCTGCATACTTTTCAGCGTAGCAGGATACATAAGTGCTCCGCAGACAGCCCCGTAAGGAATCTTATACACACTGCATACAGCATTCGCCAGGGAACTGACTATACCTCTGCCGCAGTGCTCTTTTGTAACAGAAGCAACTACTGACGCATATGCGGCAGTTGCCCTTGTCTGTTCGTTATCGATACCGTTTGCACATATATCATATATACTTTTTTCATAATCCGCGAAGATATTTGTAATAAGTGCATCACAGAACGGATTCGCCCTTTTGCTCACATATCCTTCAATCAGATTTACAAAACTTATCATCATGGAATTAAGAGATGCTGTCCTTGAACCTCCTTCACAGAGCCTCGGATCAATGAGTATTTCATCGGCGATAAAAGCCCTGTTCTGAATTTCCTTTTTAAAAGTTCTGAGCGGTTCACTGCATACGGAAACGATTGAGTTTGCTTCTGCAGAGGCATGTGTGCTGGGAGCAATATAAAGGGGCAGGCTCTTTTTTGTGAACGAAATTTCTCCGTTAAGAATCTCTTCTGCACTTCCTCCGTTTGTATACTGTGCGCTTATAATCTTCGCAGCATCAAGAACACTTCCGCCTCCCACAGCAAGCACAGCATCAACAGCTTCATAGGAGAGTTCTTCAGACAATCTGTTCAGAGCATTTATCCCGAGTTCGGAAGCAACTTTTTTTACGATCAGTTTTTTACCGTCTGCACTCAGGGTGTCAACGACACTTATGATCACATGATTATTTTCCATAGACTCAAAAGGAAGCAATAACAGAATATTTCCGTATTCCGAAAGCAGTTCTTTGCATATAACAGGCAACTCCACATTGAAGTGGATCTTTTTAGGCATATTCACAATAAAACTATTCATTTCAATCACCCTCATATTTTAATGATATTATACATCAAATTATCCTTTTTTGCAGTATATCCGCAATTTTTCTTCACTATTTTCATTATTTTTCTAACACCTTTGCCATGTTTATAGTATAATGAATAAAAACATATGGAGAAGCAAGATGAAAGTTATGTTTCACACCACAAGAAATTCACACGACATGTACACAGCAAGTGAATGCATTCTCAAAGGTCTCGGAGATGACGGAGGATTGTTTGTTTCCGACGAAATTAAAAATATACATATAGATATCGCCTCTCATACAGGCAAAGACTATAAATATATCGCTAAAGATATTCTCTCAAAACTCCTCACGGATTTTACGGCAGAACAGATAGAATATTGTGTAGAAAATGCATACAATACAAAGAACTTCGAAACAGAAGATATATTCACGCTGACAGACCTGGGAAATATGGGATTCCTCGAATTATACAGAGGTGCAACAATCGCATTCAAGGACGCTGCATTGTCAATACTTCCTCATCTTATGAAGTGTTCTTTCGACAACACAGGAGCAAAGGAAAACACACTTATCCTCACAGCAACATCCGGTGATACAGGAAAAGCTGCGTTAGAAGGTTTCAAGAATGCACCGGGTATCGATGTCATAGTCTTTTATCCGTATGAAGGAGTAAGCAAACTGCAGCTTCTTCAGATGCTCACGCAGGAAGGCGAAAACGTAACTTCATATGCCGTAAGAGGAAACTTCGATGACTGTCAGAGTGCTGTAAAAGCGATATTTGCCGACAAACAGTTCAATGAAAAACTGCTCGGAGAATATTCTTATGTATTGTCTTCCGCAAACTCCATAAACATCGGAAGACTCGTTCCGCAGATAATATATTACTTCTATGCATACAAAATCTCTGTCGAAAAAGGAAAGATTGCCCTCGGAGACAAGATAGATTTCATCGTTCCCACAGGAAACTTCGGAAATATCCTCGCAGGATATTATGCAAGCAGAATGGGCCTTCCCGTAAGGAAGCTTATCTGCGCCTCAAACGAAAACAACGTTCTGACGGATTTCTTCAAAAGCGGCAGATACGACAAAAACAGGGAGTTCAAAAAGACTATTGCACCATCCATGGACATTCTCATCTCAAGCAACCTCGAAAGGCTTGTATATGAGATCGTCGGGTCAAGCGAAGCTCTTTCCGAAAAGATGCAGGAACTCAGCACATCGGGAGTATATGAAATTGAAGTTGACAATGATATCCTTTCAATGTTCGAAGCGGATTATTCAACGGAAGAAGATATCAGAAACGGCATAAAGGACTGCTACGAAAAATATGGATATCTTATAGATACCCACACAGCAACAGGGTACAATGCATACGAAAAGGTCAGCGACAAAGAAGTATATACGGTGATCCTTGCAACCGCAAGTGCGTATAAGTTCTCAAAAGATGTTTACGAAAGTCTTTTCGAAGGGGAATACGGTGATGACATCGAGTATATGTACGCCCTCCGCGACAAAACAGATATAACTATTCCAAAGGCAGTGGACAGCATCGAGTCCCGACCGAGAAAAATTGAAGAAGTAATAAACATTGACGATATGAAAGACATCATCATCGACAGATTAAGGAGCAGAGCATGTACAAAATAGTATCAAAGGCAACATCCGCAAACCTCGGCCCGGGCTTTGACTGTATGGGAATATGCCTTTCCCTCTCAAACACCATGACATTCGACGAATATGACGGAGCTATCGTAGTCAACAACCACGCAGACACAGTCAGAAACCGTTCAAACCTCATCGTAAGCAGTTTCTACAAGACTGCGGAAATTATCGGTTATGAGCCAAAAGGGCTTCGCCTGAATGTAAAGACGTCTGTTCCCCTTTCAAGAGGCCTCGGTTCAAGCGCCACCTGCATATGCGCAGGAGTAACAGGTGCATACCTTCTCTCCGGGCAACAGTTCACAAACGAAGATATATTTGAAATCTCAGCGATGATAGAAGGTCATCCGGACAATGTTTCTCCGAACATCTTCGGAGGAATGACGCTTTCATATACAAGAACTGACGGAAAGTATTCCCATGTAAAATTTGATGTTGATCCGAAATACAGATTCGTGGCTATGATTCCGGATTTCAAGCTTTCAACGGAAAAATCCCGCCAGGTCCTTCCGCAGGAATATTCAAGAAAAGATGCTGTGTTCAACGTAGCGAGAAACTCCATGCTTATAGAAGCACTCCGCAGCGGAAACAACGAACTTCTCCGTGAAGCCCTTCACGACAGAATACATCAGCCATACAGAAAAAGCCTTATCAAAAACTATGACGAGATCACAGGTATCCTTTTCAGCGGAGGCGCAATCGGTACATATCTCAGCGGCGCAGGACCGACTATCATGGGTATAGTGGACAGCGAAAGTGCATTCAGAAGCATAGCTTCCGAGCTCAGGAACTCTCCGTATGCCAACAGCTGGAACTGCGAAATGTACGAGATTGACAACGAAGGAATGCAGTATTTCAATATGAGCGAATAATTCACACATACATATAAAAACATCGGAACAAAGGCGGGTGCTCGTAAAACATTTGCAGTCCCAGCAGCATGCTCTGCCGGGACTATTTCTTGTATACGCTACAGTTATGCGTTAGAATAAACAAGACAGTTAGACAAACGTGAATTTGTTGGCGAGGTGGTGATAATGAAAATTGCATTAAAACAAATTAATATTGATATGGGACTACAAGAATATGAAATGTTGCAAGGTATCCTTAAAGTAGATAATGGATTTACGAATCCTGCATATGATTTAACCTATA
>SVCP01000043.1 GCA_015058295.1 Anaerofustis stercorihominis | reverse complement strand
CGATAGCGGCGGTTACGCACCTGTACCCATACCGAACACAGAAGTTAAGCCCGCCCACGCCGAAGGTACTTGCTTGGTAACGAGCCGGGAGATCAGGTAGTTGCGGGGTATTTTTTTATTATACTCGACTAAATCCTTTTATGCTGCGTTGTTTTCTCGTCACTGCCGGTCACGTACGCTTTAGTACGCTCCCGTCATTGACTTCGAAAGCCGCCTTGCCTAAAAGGATTTATTCTTCGTATAATAAGTTTTCTTGTTTGTACAGATAAAATTTAAATCCGCTTTGTCTTCGAAAATTTATACGGCGTATAAAAGCGATTTGTATTGATGAGTTGTAATTAGTTCTGTTGTTTTATAAAGCCTGCGAAGCAGGCAAACTCGCGGAAATCGTATTTCCGCGAAAGAGCGAGAACACGCCGAAAAGATCGACAGAATTTCCGCAGGGAAGTTTGTCGATTACGCAGGCGGGGGTGAGCTTGCCTTGCCTAAAAGGATTTATTCTTCGTATAATAAGTTTTCTTGTTTGTACAGATAAAATTTAAATCCGCTTCGTCCATTTATACTGCGTATAAAAGCGATTTGTATTGATGAGTAGTAATTAGCTGCGTTGGTTACATCGCTTTTTTTATTTGCAGAAAGAAAAAGCCTCGCCCTTAGGGAGAGGTGTCGGCGTAGCTGACGGAGAGGGGAAACCCCTCCCTTGCGTAAAAGGGAGGGAAAGAAAATCGCAAGATTTTCAGGGAGGGATTGTCACAGACTTCCAAAATCGAGCCGAACGATCCTGTATTTTCTCCGATCAATAACTCAAATGCGATCTTTTATTCTCTTAAAAGAAAATCATACACCCTCTTGTTGAAATCTTTTGCTTCTTCGTATGCGGCGTGGCCGTATTCATTATACATAAATATTTCACAGCCGAGTTTATCTGCCATCACTTCGGAAGCTTCTCCTGTGAGGACTTTATCTTTTCTGCCTCCGATAACATACACGGGGCATTTTATTTTTTCAAGCTCATCATATGTATTACATGTAAGGCACGACTTTGCCAGGGTAATGAAGCGCTGTGTATCTTTCGGCTTTTGCAATATAGCCAGCAGCGGAAGAAACGGTCTGTATTTTCTAAGATACTTGTCCGAATACATTCTCCCCGCCATATCCTTCACAAGCTCTTTCATGTTTCCCTGCTCTGTGAGTGTTATCCAGTTATTTATCGTTTTGATTAGCGTATAATTGTTTTTTGAGAGAGTAACAGCGAGAACAAGCTTATTTACCAGATCGCTTCTGTCAAGCGCGATGTACTGTGCGATCATTCCGCCCTGGGATACTCCGAAAATGTCTGCGTTTTTTATTCCGAGTTTATCCATAGCATCTGCAATATCTTCCGCAAGATCTCTCACGGTGATTCCTTCACGGAGATCTTTCTTCCTGTCGAAAATATATACGGTATAATCCTTTGCAAATATGCGGTACATAAAAGCAAGGGGGACTGCCATACCGTTGAACTGTCCCGTATTCAGTCCCTGTATCATGACAAGTGTTTTTGTGCCTTTTCCGAAAGTAATATAATCAACCTGCGACCCTGAAAGGCTCAGTCTGTGTTGTTTTGCATTGTATAACATAGTTTTCTTTATCCTGTTAGGTTTTAGTCTGCATTTTTTAGATGATTGTAGCATACTGCACAGGAATAAACAATCGTAAACGTGTAAATCAAAAAACTCCCCGTTAAGGAGAGTTCAGGAATATCTTTTACATAAAAATTTACTCATACTTTCCCTGATGACAGCAATATTTTCTTCATCGAGAATCTTATCCCTGTTTGTATGTATGCGGCCGACATATTTGCCGAAAGGTGAGTTGCGGAATGCGGCAAAACATATGCCGTTATCGAACGTGTAGTCATCTGACATATACAGCATATTTTTTAATGCTCTCTGCGTAACCTTTACGCTCTTCTGTGAATTGGTTTCTGCAAGAGATGCAATTTCCTGTGCATGGGAGATGATATTTTTCTTTGCGAAAAGCCTTATTTCATCTCCGTCACCGACGCAGTCGAAATTATATACGGGAATCTTCCTGTTTTTCAGTTTCAGCTTTAAAAATCCCGAACCGATGAGACCTTTTTCCTCGTTGTCAAAGAGTATGAATGCCCCTTTGTTTCGCACTTCTTCCGGAAGGGAGTAAAATATTTCCAGGACGCTGATAACTCCTGATGTATTGTCGTTGTAGTTGTTTTTATTTGTGAACGTAAACATACCCAGAATAAGCGCCGCGTATATGGGAAGTATGGATAAGATCGGATTAAAATTATATTTTGCCGACAGATTTCCGCTGATGTATCCGATAAGGATTATGGGCATACAACTCAGAAATGTTGCGAATACAGAAAGCCAGAAGCTGTCTGCAAACATTACCACTGGGAAAAGGGATGTGTTCGGCGTATCATAATGAGCGGTTACGAGATACTTTGCGTTGTCGATGTCGCCTATTATAATATTGTGTACGGGAATGAATGAATTTTTCCCCGACTGTATACTGACTTTATGCCCCTGAGATGAAAGTTCATTCAGCATAAACTCTCTGAAATCCGATTTTTGCTGTTTTGTATGTCTTATGATATATTTTTCTTTGATGTGCTCTGATAATTTATTCATTTTTTCTTCCCCAGAACCACACGGTCAAGCCCTGCGTAGTCCTTTAATACTTCTGTATCAGTATATCCGTTGTCTTTGAATATTTTTATTACTGCATCTGCCTGAGTGCATCCGATTTCGCAGATAACGTAGCCTCCGCTGTTCAGATACTCACCTGCCTGAGAGATTATCTTCTCGTAAAAGAACAGCCCGTCATTTTCTGCTTCGAGAGCATTTCTCGGCTCATATTCCAGAATATCTTTCTGCAGAGTTTTCATTTCATCAAATGATATATACGGCGGATTTGTAAGAATAAAGTCAAACTTACCATCAATATTTTCGAACAGATCGGTCTGTACGAAATTTATATTATTTCCCGGGAAATGTTTGTCCGCATTTATTTTTGTGACGGCAAGTGCCCCTTCAGATATATCCGCAAGTGTGAGGGAAATATTTTTGCAGTACTTTTTTACGGAAAGACCGATACATCCGCTTCCGCAACACATATCAAGGACGGAAGATTTATTTTCTCCGATAAGCTCCACAGCTTTTTCGACAAGTATTTCCGTATCGGCTCTCGGAATAAGTACACGTTCATCAACGCAGAACTCCATAGACATAAATTCACGTTTGTTTGTAATATACGAAACGGGCATGTATGCTTTTCTTTTACTTACCATTTCCGAATACGCAGATAGTATATCTTCCGACACTTCATCGTTTCCGTGGGCGATAAGATAAGTAAAATCCTTATCCATTGCATGACAAAGAAGAACTCGTGCGTCAAGGGAAGCAGAGTCCGATACCTGTAATAATTCTGTAGATGCCTGTTTTAATAATTGTGATATTTTCACGTTTTGTTCTCACTGTCCTTTTTTCTTACGGATAGGAAAATTATAAATAATAAAAGACCCAAAAGCAAGATGTTTGCTTCATTTGTTTTCACTGTGTGAATTCCTTCACCGATTATTGCGGATACATTTATATCTGTGCAGAAAAGAAGTGAGAGAAGAAAACTGAGCGTGCCGTTTATCATGCCGCAGATAAATTTGTATTTTACAAACAGACTTCTGTCAAGGTCTGTGGCCTCTATAAACGCAAGGCTCTGAAACAGTACGCAAATGCCTCCGAACCCAATGAGTAAGCCGATGAGCCCAACGGTTACAGGTAAGAAAAGATCTTCTCCTGTTATAGCATTACACCCTGCACTCAGTTCGATCATAGAAAAAATAAGACTGCTCAGACGTGAGTTTCCCGCAATGTTCATCGCGCAGGAACGGATCACGCTGAAAAATATAATAAATGCCCCTACATTTAACACACTCATCATAGATGACATTACCGCAGAAATGAAAGCGGATATATAGCTGTGTTTTGATGTATTACTGTGTTCCGGTAAAAATGCTCCGGTTCCGGGCAGGCTGTGGGAGAGTATTTTTGCGGATATTATGGGAGAAATATAATTCGTAAACAAAAGTATGTACGCGGCTGTCATATTTCCCAAAAGAGATGCTCCCACGTATGAAATTATGAACGCTGCGGAACCGTTTGAGCAGAGGATAAGAAGAACTGTTGCATCACGACGGGATATGATGCCGTCATTGTAGCCTCCGCTTATTATCTTTGCGGAAGTCGGATATCCGGAAAGGACGGACACCGTGTATGTATATTCTCCGGAAGTTATTCCAAATGCTCTTCGTAAAAAACTTTTTAGTGGTATACCCAGTGTGTCGCTGATTCCTGCGTTCACCGCAAAGGAAGAGACTACGAAAAACGGGAACAGGGTAGGAAGTATGCTGTTATAAAACAGTTCACACCCTTCTTTCACTGCAGATGCGCTTTGTGTGGGAAATATAAGAAGAAATCCCATACACAGAATAAACATAACCCATATAAGAGAGTCGATAAACTTGTCGTTAAGTATTCGTTTCATGCTTCAGTATATTACATATAAACCGGTAATATGCTGTGGGATAATGTGTCCGGAGAAGTTATTTCCGGGAGAAATAATTAGATTTACCATCTAACACGATCCTAACTCGTGTTTTTCTTAAAATGATGCTATCATAATATCAACACGAAAGCGCTTACGTAAAAAGGAGACATATTATGATAAGTAAAAATCTGAAAGTATTCGAAATCAACGGCAGGTCGTATCAGTTTAATATCGACGAATTCAGACTTGAATTTGCCCGTAAAGCGGCCAAAAACAACTGCCGCATAGGGGAATACGAACAGATGCTTGCGGACAGTATTTTTGTCAGCAAGGATTCGGTTCATAACTGGAGGCAAAAGCTTAACGGACCCGGCGACATGGACAAAATAAAGAAAACAGCAGAATTTCTCGGATGCGATATGATGAGTCTTATGACAGATGTGACGGAAGAAAACACAGATGAGGAGAAAGAAATGAACAACACAGAAAAAATAACACTCAACGACAGACAGAGAGATGCGGTAAAAAGAGTATATCTTGCCATGCTGGACTTTATAAATGACCCGAGATGGCAGGAATGGGGAGATTATACTCCGGAAAAAATAAAACAATATGAAGAGAACGGTATCGAATATGAGATTCCGGATGAAACTTATTGGGCGGATTTTGATTGGTCAGGGTCAAATATTCTCGATTTACTGGAAAAAGAATTTATAGACATTCCGTTTGAATTATGGAATGAACTTACCCTCTATTATTGGGAAAATATTTCAGGATTGTACAGATGGGAAAAAACATACAAAGAAGTACGACTTGACTGGATAAAAGCGAAATGTGAAGAAGGAGGAATGTCCCCTGAAGAAATTGAGATGGAAATACAATTGAACTCATATGCAGATGATCTTGAATACGAACTTTATCAGCGAAGCGAATTTGTAAATGATGTGATAAGAGCGCATAAAGATTCTCTCCGAAAAGTCATTCTTCCATATCTTTAAGACAAAAGCCCTCTTTCCGAGGGCTTTACATTTATCACTGATATATTATTTTGCCGCATCTTTTACTGCCTGTGCAACAACTTTTGCGACTCTTTCATCGAAGGGTTTCGGGATAATGTACTCAGGGCAGAGTTCTTCGTCGGAAACAAGTGATGCGATAGCCTTTGCTGCGGCAACCTTCATTTCTTCTGTAATACTCTTTGCTCTTGCATCGAGGGCTCCGCGGAAGATTCCCGGGAAAGCGAGTACGTTGTTTATCTGGTTGGGATAATCACTTCTTCCTGTGCCGATAATATATGCTCCGCCTTCTTTTGCTTCGTCGGGCATGATTTCAGGAGTGGGGTTCGCCATTGGCATTACGACTGATTTTTCATTCATCTTTGCGATATCTTCTTTCGTAAGAAGATTGGGTGCGGATACTCCGAGGAAAATGTCAGCTCCCACCACAGCATCTTTTACTGTTCCCGTAATGTTTTCGGGGTTCGTGATATCGGCCAGTTCTTTAAGATTGTCATCTTTGAGTTCCCTTCCACGGTAAATCACTCCGTCAATATCGCAGACGATGATATTTTTCATTCCGAGAGAAAGGAACATCTTTGTTACCGCTGTGCCTGCAGCTCCTGCTCCGCAGATGACGGCTTTCACTTTTTCAATATCCTTGCCTGTTATCTTCAGCGCATTGAGAACTGCCGCCGCAGCGACGATTGCCGTTCCGTGCTGATCGTCATGGAATACGGGAATGTCGAGCATTTCGTTAAGTCTTCTTTCGATCTCAAAACATCTCGGAGCGGAAATGTCTTCGAGGTTGATTCCGCCGAAAACAGGAGCGATGTTGGCTACTGTCTTTATGATTTCTTCCGTATCCTGTGTATCCACGCAGATGGGGAATGCATCAACATCTGCGAATGTCTTGAAAAGCACACACTTTCCTTCCATTACCGGCATAGATGCGTGGGCGCCGATATTTCCGAGGCCGAGTACGGCACTTCCGTCGGAGACTACAGCCACGAGGTTTCCTTTTGCCGTATAACGATATACATCTTCTTTGTTTTTTGCTATCTCAACACATGGCTGGGCAACGCCCGGAGTGTATGCAATACTCAGATCATCTTTATTTTCTACCGCAACCTTGCTCTGTACCGTGACTTTACCCTTGTTTTCTTCGTGAAGTCTGAGTGACTCTTTGTAATAATCCATAATTATCTCTCCTCATGGGGATATACCATTTTTTGGATATCCATATTTTTGTCGAACTGTTCTTCTGTAAGTATTCCTAATTTTACTGCCGCTTCTTTAAGTGTGGTGCCATCGGCATGGGCAGTCTTTGCTATCTTTGCGGAATTTTCATAACCGATAACCGGATTGAGTGCCGTTACGAGCATAAGGGAATTTTCGAGGTTTCTGTTTATTACCTCAAGATCCGGCTCAATACCCACAGCACAGTTATCATTGAATGATATCATTCCGTCGGAAAGAAGTCTTACCGACTGCATAAAGTTGTGAATGATAAGCGGCATATAAACATTCAGCTGGAAATTACCCTGGGATGCGCCGAAAGAGATTGCCGTATCATTTGCCATAACCTGTACCGAGAGCATACTTAGCGCTTCGCACTGTGTGGGATTTACTTTCCCCGGCATAATTGAGCTTCCCGGTTCGTTTTCGGGAATTTTTATTTCACCGATGCCGCTTCTCGGGCCGCAGGCGAGGAATCTTACGTCATTTGCTATCTTCAGAAGATCACATGCAAGGGCTTTCAGACCTGCATGGACGAATGTAATCGGTGCTTTACTTGTAAGCGCCTGGAACTTATTTCTTGCAGGGATGAATTTTTCTCCTGTATATTCTGATATATATTCTGCGGCTTTTTCATCGAACCCTTTCGGTGCGTTGAGCCCTGTGCCGACTGCTGTGGCGCCGATTGCTATGGGGCGGATAAAGTCAAGGGCGGCGATAATGTTTTCTGTGTCCGTTCTTATCATATCAGCCCATGCACCGATCTCCTGCCCGAGAGAAAGGGGAGTTGCATCCTGAAGGTGTGTTCTGCCCACTTTGAGAATATCCTTATATTTTTCCGCAAGAGCTTCGAATGTTGATGCGAGTTTATCTGCCGCAGGCAACAGCATATTTTTTACTGCTATGATCGCTGTAATATGAAGTGCTGTAGGGAACGTGTCGTTTGAAGACTGGGATTTGTTTACATCATCGTTGGGGTGAAGCATTTTTTCCCCGCAGATATCATTACCTCGGTTTGCGATGACTTCGTTTACGTTCATATTGGACTGTGTGGCGCTTCCTGTTTGCCATACGGCGAGGGGAAAATGCTCGTCAAGCTTTCCTTCAAGTATCTCATCGCAGACTTTCATAATAAGTTCTGCTTTTTCTTTGGAAAGTGTGCCCAGTGTGCAGTTTGCTTTTGCCGCCGCTTTTTTCAGTACGGTCAGTGCGTAGATGCTTTCAAGAGGCATTTTTTCTGTGCCGATTTTAAAATTTTCCTTACATCTTTGTGTCTGGGCACCCCAGTATTTGTCTGCGGGGACTTTTATTTCGCCCATGGTATCTTTTTCGGTTCTGTAATCCATTATATATTCTCCCGATAATATTCTGCGTGGATATAGTGTTATTTTGTATTAAATTATACATTCTTTCTTTTTATGTTTCAACATAAAATAAATGTGTTTTCCACGCCCCGCCGCAGGCAGGCAGATTCGTGCGTGCACGAATCTGCCCGCACAGAGTCTGACAGAAAGTCAGGCTCTGTGTTGTCCGCAGGCGAAGCCTGCGGACCGCCTGCGGCGGGGCACATATACAAAAAAATAAAAAAGGGCATGTTTCCTGCCCCTGCAAATGATTTCGCTATAATACTTCAAGACAAATATAAACAACAATGCCGAAAACAGTAAGCAGACTGCATACACGAAGCCACTGCCTGTTTCCGTCAATAATATCCGAGATGGCAAGTGCCGCCGCAGCACTTGATATGTACGTTTTCGATGCTATGTCCAGCACTGCGCTGTCCGGAGAAAAAAGATATATTCCTCCAAACAACAGTATGCCTGTGATTGCGTACGCCGCAAGAAAAACTCCGCTTTTAGTCAATTTCCCCTTCATTTTTTCATCCTCTTCAGAAAATATGTTTTTATTAAATAATAATATGCTTTAAAGATAAAATATCATACAGATTTTGTGCTGTCAATCGATCGGGCGGTTTTTAATCAAAATTTAATAATTGGGCATTGCTTTTCTTTGAGAAGGTATTACTGCGGAAATATTTTTTTCGAAAAAGCAAAAACAGTGAAGACTTTTAATAAAAAATTTCGTCTTTATATATGAAAGGCTTTCAATTCCAGCTGTTCATTAAATTTACATTAAAAATATGTGAATGTATACAGCTATGTGTTATTATAAATAAAATATTATATTTTACGGGAGAGAAGTATGAGCACGGTACTCGAACTGAAAAATGTATCAAAAAAACTCGGTGGCAGAAAAGTTGTCGATAATCTCAGCTTCTGTGTAGACTCGGGAGAAATATTCGGTTTCCTCGGCCCGAACGGTGCAGGGAAGACGACGACCATAAAGATGATAGTAGGGCTTTTGTCTGTTGACAGCGGAGAGATACTCGTAGACGGAAAGAGTGTAAAAAGAAATTTCGAAAAGGCTATGCAGAAAATCGGCGGCATCATTGAAAATCCGGAAATGTATGAATATATGTCCGGGAAAGCGAATCTGAAGATGTATGCAAAAATGTATGGCAGAATTCCGAAGAAAAGAATAGATGAAGTTGTTGAGCTTGTGGGACTTACGGGCAGGATAAATGATAAGGTGAAAAAATATTCCCTTGGTATGCGACAGAGGCTTGGTCTCGCGCAGGCGCTTCTGCATGAGCCGAAACTGCTTATTCTCGATGAACCTACAAATGGTCTTGACCCTGCAGGAATCAAAGAACTGAGAGATACTCTCAGGACTCTTGCGGACGAGAAAGGTGTTTCTGTTCTCGTTTCCAGTCACCTTCTTTCAGAGATGGAACTGATGTGTGACAGATTCCTTATTATTGACAAGGGGGTTCTTACAGACATCAAATCACTCAAGGACATAAGAGAACAAAGCATTGACGGTGTCGGTGAATACAGCTTCGATGTGAGCGACGGAACAAAAGCCGTAAAACTCGTGATGGAATACATAAATAATGCCAGGAAGGAAGAAGCCGACAAGAGAAAACGACTTGATTCTCTTACTCACGATACTACTGCAGATGCCGGACAGACAGCGACAGGCAGTGATGCTTCCGTTGAAGATGTTCCTTCAGAATATAAATTCCTGCCGTTAAATATAGACAATGTGTCCAATCTGTCACTGACGAAAGAACAGGTTGCCGATGTTGTTGAGATATTTGTCCGTAACGGTATCCGGGTGTATGGTATCAACCGCATCGTTCATACTCTCGAAGAAGAGTTCCTTGCTATGACAAACGAAAGTAAGGAGGCAACAAAATGAAGATATTAAGACTTACGGGAAATGAACTGAGAAAACTCTTTGCGAAAAAATCCACAATATTTGTGATAATCCTTGCACTTTTAGTTGCAGTGGGGATACCGTTTGCGGATTCTTATTCATCAAATATGTACGGCGATGACCGTTATTATGTGGAATACCTTGAACGAGAGATCGAATTCTATACGGAAAATATCGAAAGGGTAGAGGAAGATTTAAAAGCTACGGGCGAATCGTATTATTATTATGACCTTGTGTGGAACAAAGCTTATCTTGCGTCCATGCAGCTCAAGCTGGACAGTGGTGTCGCTTCCTGGGAAGACTGGAGGGAAGAATTTTCCCACGAGGGATATATCCCTCTCCTGCAGGAAAAGGAGGCTATACAGCCATATATTAAAAATAACAAGACACTCATAAAAAAATACGAAGAATCAGGGCTCAGCGGGATGATAGATTCTGTGGCGATGAATTATTATTACGAAAAGGAATCCACAAAGAAACTCAAAGCACGTCTGAATGAGATAAATTCTCTTATCGGAGAAATAGAGACCGCATATAAAGAAAATGATGTTGATTTCGTCAATCAGTATTATTATGACAAACAGCAGGCTGTTATAGACGGCATAAATGACAACATCGACAGTCTCAACAAACAGCGTAAGGAGCTCATAAAATATAACTACAAAGGTATGAATGATGAGGCAATTAAAAATATAAAAGAGCAGATTGCGGAACTCAAAGATAAAATACCTTTCGAAGAAGAGCTTCTCAGATGGAAGCAGTACCGTATAGATCACCGGATTACTCCCGGATATTCAGCATGGCAGTCAAGAGCCATGAATCAGATAGATTCCGCTGTTCATACGCTGAATATGGAACCTATGACCAAGGACGAATATGATGCAGGCGGTGGCGAGTGGAACGATACATATACGGAAAAACAGACATATGACGAGTATATCCTGAAGTTTGAAGAAACCCAGAACGAAGCAAGGGATAATATTACGTTATATACATATGCCATTGAAAACGACATAGCACCTCTTGAGTATACAAATTCCACAAGAGCAAAGCTAAACGATTATCTTTATTTTTCAGTATATGCGGCGGCGTTTGTTGCAATAATCTTAGGATGTGCGATCGTAAGCAGGGAATACTCAAAGGGAACTATCCGTCTGCTTCTCATCAGACCTGTAAGAAGATACAAAGTACTTCTGTCGAAAATACTTGCAGTACTTCTTATTACAGCGTTGATATTTGTGGCATATTCTCTTATAACAAGTGTTGCAACGGTATATTTCTTCGGTCAGGAAGATTATAACCAGCCCATAATCTATGTTTCCGACGGAGAGATCGCATCATATCACTTAATGGACAGAGCGGTAGGTACGCTTTATGTATCGGCGATCGCTGTGGTGTTCGTTATGGCAATGAGCATAATGTTCTCCACTGTATTCAAGAGTACCATACTTGCAGTCGGCGTTCCTATGCTTATGATGCTGGCTTCCCCCCTTGCGGCTGAGCTTCTGAATCAGTTCAATTATTATGATATTCTGAAAAACACGCCATTTGCGTATATGAATCTGTACAGCATAATCAACAATACATCTCCATATTCATGGTGGGATGTTACCCTCGATCCGAAGTTTGGATTTATGATGCTGGCAGGATTGTCTGTTGTAATGTTTGTGATTACTTTCCTTGTTTTCTGCAGGAGAGATGTGAAGAACTAAACCGCACCGGCAAATTATGTTTACAGCTCAAAAGCCCCGTTCAGGGGCTTTTGTTATGCCGTTTTGTATGTATGCCCCGCCGCAGGCGGTGTGCAGGCTATGCCTGCGCACCTTGCTCAGAAGCTTTGCTTCTGAGCGGAATCCGCCTGCGGATTCCTGCCTGCGGCGGGGCGGGAGATGCGAGCGGGCAGCGAGCATCGTGGGCGGGACTTTCCCGGATAAAAAATATCCTGTATGTAACACAAAAATGTATGTTTTGGTGTAAATTGACCTGTCTGTATGATAAAATATTATCAATATATTCAGGAGAAGAATATGAAAAGTACGAAGCAAATAAAATCAACATTGAATACATTTTACGAACTCTGCGATAAACTCGAAGAAAAAGGTAAATTCACTCCGTCGGGAAGCTATCATCTGAAAGATTACGCAAGACTTGAGTTTCTGAAATACCTCATATACCTTACCAAAGATGGGAACATGAATGTAAACGAGGTGTATTTTATAAACGATGTGCTCGGTTATGACTTCAATACGAAGGCTCTGAGAGGTCTTTATGAGTCAATGATCGAAGGAAAAGATTATGATAAGAATATACCGGAAACTTTAAAGCTTCTGTCCGAAGAAGAGAAAGTGAACTCTTCTGTGAAAGGCACTTCAAAAATGCTTATAGATCTATACCGTAATCTCGGCATATGCTATACTGCCTGCGATAATGTGGCAGGAGAAGATCAGGTATACAGACTGACAAATTATGTTCTTTTTCTGCAAAACAGCATTGTGGGCGATGTTGTGGCTGTAACAGATAATGGTGAAGTAAATTCCGGCACTCAGAAAAAAACAGAAAGCACAGATAAACCGAAAAAGACAACGGAAGAGCTTCTTGCGGAGCTGAATGAGCTGATCGGGCTTGAAAATGTAAAGAAGGACGTAAACAGCCTTGTAAATCTTATAAAAGTAAGAAAAATGAGACAGGAAAGAGGCATAAAGCAGATAGATATGAGCCTTCATATGGTGTTTTCAGGCAATCCCGGAACCGGAAAGACAACTGTTGCAAGGCTCGTTGCGGAAATTTATGGCTCTATAGGACTTTTATCGAAAGGTCATCTTGTTGAAACTGACCGAAGCGGCCTTGTTGCGGGATATGTGGGACAGACTGCCATAAAGACAAAGGAAGTCATTGATTCTGCTATGGGAGGTATTCTTTTTATTGACGAAGCTTATGCGCTC
>SVCP01000004.1 GCA_015058295.1 Anaerofustis stercorihominis | reverse complement strand
ATAGCCTTGCATATATGCAGGATTTCAATAAAAAGCACTCTTCTTACGAAGAGTGCTGTTGATGCATTATTTATTTTTGCGTTCCTGACGGATCTTTTCTCTTCTCGCAGCTTCCCTTTCAACAGCGAGTTTTTCCGCCTGCTTTTTGGCACGCTTTGCTTTGATCCTGTCTCCGTCAATCCAGAGTCCGAAAGGTATCCCTACCGCAAGACCACCGATCAGACCAAGGGCTGTATTTCCCAGGAAAGATCCCGAAAAAAGACCGATAGATGTCGTAAGCATTATTATCATCGGAGATGCCATAGAAATTTCATCTTCTTCATATTTTGGTTTAGTTCTTTTATAATTTCCCAATTTCCTTTACCTCTTTATATATAAATCATTTCCTTCTTCCTGCTCCGCCGCCTCTTGTGGAGCCACCGCCGAAACCGCCTGATCTTCCGGATGACGAACGGGATGTTGATGAGCTTCTTGTTGATGAGCCTGATGTACTGCGTGACGAAACAGAACGACCGGATGAAGAACGATTTGTTGAAGATGTTCTTCCGGAGCTGCCAATAAACGGAACTCGGATCACTGTTCTTTTCGGCTGAGTATACGTCGGATGAGAATACCTTCTGTAAGAAGATGTATGAGGACCTCTCCTCTGAACTTTCTTGGGTGCCCTCTTTTTCGGTTGATTATTACCACCTGTCAGTGCAGACAGAATAATAATCACGATGGCAATTATCACTATCCAGGTAATCAGTTTCATCATAAAGTCCCCTGTATTGTTATCGTCCGTTACAGGTTCTCCTGTATCCGTCCCGGGATCGTCAACGGCGGGTGTTGACGGGTCAGTAATAAGCGGAATATTATAGAAATCTCCGAACCACTCGTATGCCGCAAGATAGATAGATTTTGCTGCTGCATCATAGTCACCTTTTGCAAAGTCTTCTTCCATATAATCATACAGCATCTGTGAGATCTCACCTGAAGAGAGGTCTTTTTCAAGACCCGAGCCCTGAACAGCCCAGTAATCCTCATCTCCTACAGACATCAGAACCAACAGTCCGTTGTCTTTATCTTTGTCGCCTACACCCCACTTGTTGAAAGCCTGATAAGCATACTCATCAATGGAAAGACTTCCTGTAAAATCCACCGTTGCGATAACAATTGAGGCCCCTGTCTTATTGTTAAGATCATAATTAAGTGCGGACAGATAATTTTCCGTTTCCTGAGAAATAACATCCGCATCATCCACAACGCAGAAATTCTTATCTTCTATGTCGGGAATATTTGCTGCAAATGCACTGCTCAACGGCAAAAAAATCAATAAAAGAGAAATAAGAATCGAATATATCTTTTTCATACTTACTCCTTACCTGAAAAGAACCATCTTTTCCACAAATGCGAGCTTCGTAAGAATATTCGCAGGGAATTCCGACATTTCTTCATTAATTTTTTCTGCAATGACATTATACTCACTGTGAGAGATTATCATATCACTGCTCTGATAATCCGCCAGAAGGGATGCATTATAACCACTGTCCTTTTCTGTCAGTTTAACAGATGCGAGCTTGTCTCTGAGAGCATAATAACACTCATCCATTTCAAGATTTGCTTCGTATGCCTGCAACGGGTCTTCTGCGTCCTGAACTTTGACGCAGGCATCCGTAAGATCTGTTACAAGAGAATCACCTTCACTGATGTATCTCTTCGCAACACTCATAAGGGAATAAGCCGTCTCCACCTTATCCGCAAGATCCTGCTTTATGCCGATTTCTTCATCTGTACCGTAGAAATACACAAGTGCATCGTCCTTCATATCACCAAAGGGACCGCGGACACCCATAAATATTCCGAGCAGTACAAGAATCACACATACAGCCGTTGCAACTGCCCTGTTTCTAAGTAACTGTTTCATAATTCTTTATTTTTCAAGCGGGGAAAATTCCCCGCTTGTCATCCTTCAAATAATATTTATTATCTGATTTCGAGAAGCTTCTTACGAAGTTCGTCCTCGATTCTTGTAAGTTCCTGCTGTGCCTGAATTCTCTTCTGTGAACCTTCATCCTGAATCTTGAGAATCTCATCGAGAGTAGAAACGAGCTTTTCGTTTGTATATGTCAATGTTTCGATATCAACGATGCCTCTTTCGCTTTCTTTCGCGATTTCAACAGTGCTGCTCTTGAGCATATCCGCATTCTTCTTGAGGAGTTCGTTTGTAACATCGTTTACTTCTCTCTGTGCCTGCATAGCACTGCGGCTGTTTTCGAGACCGAGAGCAATAATCATCTGGCTCTTCCAGAGGGGGATAGTATTTACGAGAGTTGAATTGATCTTGTCAACCATCATACTGTCGTTGTTCTGGATAAGTCTGATCTGCGGACCCATCTGAATGGAGACTGTTCTTGTAAGTTCAAGATCATGAAGTCTCTTTTCAAACTGAAGTGCAGCATTTGACATATCGTTCACTGCCTGAGCGTCTTCCGTAAGGCCTGACTGTTCAGCTTTAGCTTTCATTTCGGGAATTACAGTATTTCTTACATAATCAAGGCGCATTTTACCTGCTTCGATGTACATACCAAGTTCCTTGTAGTATGCCATATTAAGTTCATACATCTTTCCGAACATAGCGATGTCTTTAAGGAGTGTTACCTGATGATTTTCAAGTACTTCAACGATCTTCTCAACATTCGCTTCCGCATCATCGTATTCGGCCATCATCTTTTCGATCTTTGATTTGCTCTTCTTGAAGAAATCAAAGAAGCCTTTATCTTCTTCTTCGCCGAAGTTTTTAAGTTCAACAACAAGATCAGAAAGAAGACCGCCCACACTGCCAAGGTCCTTTGTACGGACTTTGTTGAGAGCTGTTTCAGAGAATTTTGAAATATTTTTCTGTGCGCCGCTTCCGTAAGAAAGTACGATGTTTGCATTTGTCACATCGATCTTTTCACTGAACTCTTCGATCATTTTCATCTCTTCGTCCGTATATTTTACTACCGGAGGAGCTGTGATATCTTCTTCTTTTACTTCGACTGCAACTTCCTGCATAACTTCAACTGATTTAAGTTCTTCTGCAGTATCGATATCAAGTGTAAGTGTCGGCTGAGGAATGTTCTCAAATTCTGCCAACAGATCCATTTCTTCATTTACCGGTAATTTCTTATCCTGATTTTCCATTTTTTATCTCCTTTATTTATTTTAATGTTATTGTCTGATCCTTTTTCTCAAGCAATCCTTCACTGATGAGAATCTGCTCAAGTACCATGATCTCGCTGTCAATGTCCATAGCTTCCTGTGAATACATTTCGTCAAGGTGCTTTTCGAAAGCTGTGATGATTGTTGAAAGCATTTCTGCGATCTTATTCATAGACCCTGTAATATTTTCCCCGGAATAACTTTTCGAAGAAAGCTCAACATATGTATCAAGAAGCTTTATTACAGTCGGAAGATAATAATTCAGCATTCTTCTTACATCTTTTACTTCTTCATCTTTCACTAAAGCCACATCAAATATTTCTTTTGTCACCGCTTCAATACGATCAAGCTTTTGGGTAATTTCCTCATCGGCTATGAGAGTATTTTTCTGCCTGATAGCTTTCAGATAACCGTTAGCTTCTTCAATGGCCTCATTGAGTGCGGCATTTCCTTTTGTTTTTGCAATATCTTCATGAACTACGATTTCTTCCTGCGGAAGCACTTTTCCTGCTATAGTATAAGCAAGAATGGCAAGACCCGTACATATGAGAATATCGCTCAGTCTGTACAAAGAAAATATTATTCCGTACAGAAGAAATGTCAGTCCGAAAAAGTATATTGCGTAAGGGGATTTTCGCGTTACTTTCAAAGTTTCACCTCCCGGATACAATACCTTACTGATTAATTTTATTGTTTTTTGGCTTATGTGTCAAGACAATCAGGAAATTTAGAGTTTAAACGATAAATATTATTTTTTTATCCAAAAAATTTGTGAAGGCACAGCGTCCTGTGCCTTCTTCTGGAGAATTAAAATGAAGAAAAAGATTTTGTCTTTACTTCAAAGCGATTTAAACGACGGCATTCCGTCCTCGAACATATACTTACTACATCAAGTATTTTATTATACGCATTGTTATTTGTCAAGCAGTTTATGAAAAATTTTCATAAAATTTTCATAACCAATTATCGCACAATCGTAATTTCAATTCAATTAAAGATTATATGCAATGAAGAATCTGTCCGCTGCTTCACCGAACACGTTTCTCTTTTCGGAGGCTTCTTCTTTTGTTCCCCCCAGGAGTCTGTCAAGGCAACCGACAATATCTTCCGCAACTTTCAGCCCCCTCTCCTGCAGTGTGTCGGAAGGAGTATAATTTTCAGCAACGGCAGTGTATATATTGATACTGTTAATATACGGATGGGTTTTCTGATTTTCCTTTATTCTGTATTTGTTGTACTTCTCATCTCTTTCACTGTTCATATATATTCTTACACCGCATTCCACAAAAGCATTGTTGTTTATATAAACGTTCTTTAATATTTCGTCGAATACTTCGTACCTGTTTATCTGATCCAGCCTGAACAGTTCACAATCCGCATCAGGATATTTCCAACCCCATTCATTGTCGATGACTTTAAACACACCGTATTTTTCAGATATTATGATGCCGAGATTATCGTTTTTTATTTGAATAATATCCTTATCATTTTCAATGAGCTTGCTGTAAAGCTCTTTCTGCTTTTTCATATATGAGATATTCTCCGTAATTTGTTCCGATGTGCTTTTGAAACATCCGGGAAAATATCTGCTCATCAGTTTCTGACAATATACGCAGGTATAGTTACCGCTTTTATCCTTTGCCATAGTACTTTTCTTGTACTTTTCACCACAGACATGGCACGTATATTTATTAAACATAGATCTCACCTTTATTTATAATGGTATTACAATGATTATATCACCACAGATGCGTCAATGCAATAAAAGCAAAAAATGAGAAAAAAGTAAGATACCGTCATAAATAAAAAAAATTATATATTTACCTTTAAAGAAAACTGTGATATGATTATCACACAAAGTTAAAAATTAATTTTCAGGAGGACAATATGAAACAGAAATTTATGATCTGCAACCACTGCGGAAATATTATTGCTATCGTTGAACAGCCGGGAGCACCCATCGTTTGCTGCGGTGAAAAAATGCAGGAGATCGTTCCGAACTCTTCAGGAGCATCTGTTGAAAAACATATGCCTGTTTTCGAAGTAAAAGACAATATCGTAACAGTAACTGTAGGCGAAGTTATTCACCCCATGGAAGCTGCTCACCACATCGCATGGATCTCACTTCAGACAAAACAGGGCAACCAGAGAAAGAAACTCGACGTAAACGGCGAACCGAAAGCAACATTCGCAATCTGCGAAGGCGATGAAGTTGAAGCAGTTTATGAATACTGCAACCTTCACGGTCTCTGGAAAGCAGAATAATCAACCGCTTATATTTGTATGAAAATAGTATTTTTAACGGCTCTCGGCGTGGGTGGTGCATCCATTATGGGAGCCGCTTTGGGATTTGTATTCAAGGATATCTCGAAGAAATTTTCAAACGTGGTTCTTGCGTTTGCCGCAGGAGTAATGCTGTGTGCGTCTGTCGTCAGCCTTATAATGCCATCGCTGGAATATACAAACCGTTTTCCGGTTCTTGTTACAACAATCGGAATCATATGCGGTGCACTGTGTATCGACTTTGCAGATAAATTTGTTCCTCATCTTCACAAGCTTGCTGGAGTGGATGAAAACGGAAACTTTGCAGACAATCAGAATCTTACGAGAGTTCTTCTGTTTGTCCTTGCCATTGCAATACATAATCTTCCGGAAGGAATTGCCGCAGGTGTAGGCTTCGGTACGGGAAACACAACAGAGGCCATCACTATAGCTCTTGGCATAGCCCTTCAGAATATCCCCGAAGGAATGGTCATTATTTCTCCGATGCTCAATGCAGGCGTAAGCAAAGGCAGAACATTTTTCGCGGCAACACTTGCAGGAATCGTTGAAGTTTTCGGGACGCTCATCGGATATTTCGCCGTAAGTCTGTCAAACGCAATACTTCCGTTTGCTCTGGCATTTGCAGGCGGAACGATGCTGTATGTCATCAGCAGGGATATGATCCCCGAAACTCATGCCGATGGCTCCCATGCGGTTACATATTCACTTCTCGTGGGATTTATCGTGATGCTTGCCATAGGATATTATTTAGGATAACAGCGCAGACCGTCAATAGTTTCTGGCGGCCTGTTTTTTTTTACGGCTTTTTTGAGTCTGTCATTATTTTGTGAGTATCAATATTGTTTTGATGCGGATTTTGGTGTATATTACTAATTATGAATTATATTACGATAAAAAATCTTGAAAAAACATATAACAGCGGAGAAAACAGCACTCACGCCCTGAAAGGAATAAACATTACTGTTCCCGAAGGAAAACTTACTATAATTACAGGCGACAGCGGTGCAGGCAAGTCCACGACACTTAATATTATCGGAGCAATGGACAATGCAGACAGCGGAAGCTGCATCGTCGGAGGAAAGGAACTTGTAGGTCTCAGCGAAAAAGAACTGAGAAAATACAGAAAGGATATCGTCGGATTCGTATTCCAGTTTTACAGCCTCTCACCGAATCTTACTGCATTGGAAAATGTTCAGCTCAGTGCTGAGCTGTCGGAAAACCCACTTGATGCAAAAGAAGTCCTCCGACTTGTGGGTCTTGGTGACAGAATGAAGAACTTCCCTTCCCAGCTTTCCGGCGGAGAACAACAGCGTGTTGCAATAGCAAGGGCTCTTGTAAAAAATCCGAAGCTCCTTCTGTGCGACGAACCAACAGGTGCACTTGACTACGAAACAGGGAAAGAAATACTTTCTCTCATCAAAAAAAGCTGCGAAGATATGAATATGACTGTCGTCATCGTAAGTCATAACTCTCAGATCACCCCTATTGCCGACAAGGTCATCATCCTGAGAAGCGGAGAGGTTGACAGTGAATACATAAACGAACATCCCATGGATGTAAAGGACGTTGAGTGGTAATATTGAATAAACTTTAAACTTGACAGATGACAAAATGAAGTTTATACTTTAAGTCAATAACAAACCGATGAAGCAGGTGAGCATCGACAGAAAGATCAAGCGAGGGCCGTATGGTGAGAGGGTCTGTCCGGAGTCGTTTGCGGTGGGCTGCTGAGGGCGAAGCGAGCCGTACGGTAAGCTCAGACGTAAGCCGCGTTAAGGCACAGAGTGGATCAACAGATCAATTAAGGTGGTACCGCAGGTTATGCCTGTCCTTTACTGGACAGGCTTTTTTATTTTACAGGAGGAAATTATGGTACAGTTTGACAAAGATAAAAAAATAATATTCAGCGGAATTCAGCCGTCAGGGGAATTCACAATCGGAAACTATTACGGAGCTATCAAAAACTGGGTTGCAACACAGGAAGAATACAACTGCATTTATTCTCTCGTTGACCTTCATGCGATCACAGTTCTGCAGGATCCGGCAACTCTCAGAAAGAGAACATTCGAAGAAGCTGCTATTCTTATTGCTGCAGGAATCGATCCTGAAAAAGCTCTTTTGTTCGTTCAGTCGCATGTAAGCGCACACGCAGAACTCGGCTGGATTCTCAACTGTTACTCATATATGGGTGAACTTTCAAGAATGACGCAGTTCAAGGACAAGACTGCAAAGGCATCAAGCAATGATTCCATCAGAGTAGGTCTTTTCGACTATCCCGTGCTCATGGCAGCGGATATTCTTCTCTATCAGACAGACGTTGTCCCTGTCGGCATCGACCAGAAACAGCATCTTGAGCTTGCAAGGGATATTGCCCAGAGATTCAATCAGCAATATTCACCCACATTCGTAGTCCCCGAGGGCTATTTCGGCACAAGCGGAGCTAAAATAAACAGCCTTGCAAATCCGGAAAAGAAAATGTCAAAATCCGACGAAAACGAAAATGCCTTCATTCTTATGAAAGATACTCCGGACCGCATCAGAAACAAATTCAAACGTGCCGTAACGGACAGCGAAACAGAAATCCGCTATGACCGTGAAAACAAACCGGGAATCTCAAATCTTCTCGAAATTTACAGCTGTGCAAAGAGAGTTTCCATCGAGGAAGCCGCAAAAGAATTCGAAAACGAAAACTACGGCAATTTCAAGCTCGCCGTTGCGGAAGCTGTTATCGAAGACCTCAAACCTATACAGGACAAATTTGCAGAACTCGTGAAAGAAAAGGAATACGTAAACAAAGTCCTTAAAGAAAGCGCAGATTATGCGAGTTATCTCGCAAATAAGACACTCGATAAGGTAAAGAGAAAAGTAGGCTTCTATTCTACCAAATAACTAAAAACACAAACTCCCGGTTACAAAACAACCGGGAGTTTTTATGTAATAATATAATTAACAGCTCTGCCACAAAAGCATATTATCCTCAAAGAATGCATTTATTCTCCGATTTTCTTTCAACCAGCTCAGATATGAGCGTACTGTGCTTCCCACAAGTGCGTATTGTTCGAAATTCATGTTAAGTTCATATACTGAAAACAACTTCTGAAGAAGACACTCAAAACACATAGGTTCTGCACATAATTCAACGATCTTATCCGCAATTTCATTCACCACATCAATATTATACTGTGCAAGCTCTGTAATATCTTCCACAGGCTCTGCATGAGAAGGCACAAATAATTTCGCTTTCATACTCTTTACCTTTTCAAGCGTATCGAGATACGCACCGATATCGTAAATAAACCCGATACGATATTTTGAAAGTGTTTCTTTGCTTGACAGGCAGTCTGCAAGATACACAACATCATCTTTTGTCCTGAATCCGACCATATCAAAGAAATGCCCGGGCAAAGGTATTTTTTCCATTCCGTCGGGAAGTACATCTTCCATAAGATATTCCGAAACACTCGGCTGTGCCATCAGAAATTTATGACGAAGCTCGCTCACCGGATATCCGCCGTATAAAAAAGACGGCTCAAGTACAGGGTGGTTCGTAAAATCACTTTCAATTCCCGGAGCATAAATCCTGCATCCGGTCAGATCCTGAAGGTATTTATTTCCACCGATGTGATCCGCATTGGAATGTGTGTTAAAGATCGCTTTCAGTGTCCATACGTTTGCATCGAGTACTTTACGGATCTTTTTACCTGCATCCTTATCGTTGCCGCTGTCGATCAGGCATACATCTGTATCATTGAGTTTCACAAGTCCGATCTTTGCGGGAGAGTTTATATAAAAACTGTTCTGCCCAACCTGTATCAATTCGTACATAATATCCTCCGTAACACGTATTGTTTAAAATCAGTATACTACAGACAATATAAAAAATCCATTAAATGAGCGATTAAAAAGCAAAAGACACCGGATGAATACCGATGTCTCATGCTTTTAACTACTCTATTTTGATTTTCCCAAATACGCAGCTCTTACTGCGTCATTTTCAAGGACTTCCTGACCCGTTCCGCTGAGTGTCACGGAGCCGGTTTCCAGAACGTGAGCATAATGTGCACATTTAAGCGCCATATTGGCATTCTGCTCAATAAGGAGGATAGTAACACCCTGCTTATTGACTTCACGGATAATATCAAATATTCCCGAAACGATGATCGGAGCAAGACCGAGAGACGGTTCGTCCATCATGATGAGTTTCGGTTTGCTCATAAGAGCTCTGCCTACAGCAAGCATCTGCTGTTCACCGCCGGAGAGAGTACCTGCATACTGCCATGAACGTTCTTTAAGACGTGGGAAAAGTTCATACACCCATTCCATATCTGCCTTATAGTCGTCTTTTCTCATGTATGCGCCGATCTTAAGGTTTTCCTCTACAGAGAGGTCAGCAAATACTTTTCGACCTTCGGGAACAAGCGTTATCCCCTGTTTTACTATCTGTTCCGTGGGCATATTGGTAATATCCTGTCCCATGAACTCAATAGTACCGGCTTTCGGCTTTACAAGGCCTGCGATGGTGCGCAGTGTTGTTGATTTACCTGCACCGTTGGCACCGATCATTGTTACGATACTGCCTTCCGGTACATCAAATGAAATATCCCTTACAGCTTCGATACCGCCGTATGATACACTGAGATTTTTGATTTTAAGCATCTGCGGCACCTCCAAGATAAGCTTCGATTACACGTGGGTTGTTCTGAATTTCCTCCGGAGTACCTTCCGCAATAAGCTTTCCGAAGTCAAGAACATATATCCTGTCGGATATCTGCATAACGAGATCCATATGATGTTCGATCATGAAGATAGTAAGATCATATTCATCCTTTATGCGTGCTATAAATTCCGTAAGTTCATTTGTTTCCTGCGGGTTCATACCTGCAGCCGGTTCGTCAAGAAGAATAATTTCCGGATCTGTCGCAAGGGCACGGGCAATCTCAAGGCGTCGCTGAATACCATACGGAAGAGATCCTGCGATTTCATCTTTCAGATGAGTCATACCCTGCATTTCCAGAAGCGCAAGAGCTTCTTCTCTCATTTTCTTTTCAGCACCGCCATCAACACGCAGTGTGGAAGTGAATACATTGTGTCTTGCTCTCATATGTTTTGCAATAAGTACATTCTCAAGTACCGTCATATTTGTAAACAGACGGATATTCTGGAATGTTCTTGCCATACCGAGCTTTGTGATCTTGTCGGGAGTTTTAACAACTCTTCTGCCGATGGATTTTGTGTATTCGCCGGCATAGATCTTTTTCATTTTTCCCTTCGGGTGGTTTGATATGATAAGCTCGTCATTGAAGTATACAGCACCGTTTGTCGGCTGATATACACCTGTTATCATATTGAAAGCAGTTGTCTTTCCTGCACCGTTAGGTCCGATAAGAGCGACGATCTCACCCTTGTTTACCTGCAAAGACAAATTGTCAACCGCAACAACGCCGCCGAACTGCATCGTTGCGTGTTCAAGACGTAATACGTTATTGCTCATTGTCAGCCTCCGCTTTTAATTTCTTTTTATTTCCTATACCTGATATCTTATTTTTTAACTTGTTAAGCCTGTCTTTGATGAAATCCCATGAAAGTTCGTTTCTTCCCATCATACCTTCACGATAGAAGAGTACGACGATCATAATGATTACAGAGAACACAACTTTTCTGAATCCTGCTTTAAGAAGCGGCACCTGGAATGAACCAATCATAAGCGGTGCATCAAGGAATCTGAGCCACCATTCACTTGCTGCAATATAGAGGAATGATGCCATCACAGAACCGGATACCGAACCAACACCACCAAGTACTACGATAAGAAGAATTTCGTATGTAAGTGAGGTTTTGAATGTGCTGGCAATAACCGTCGTGTTGAACATAGCGAGAAGCGCACCGCCGATGCCTGCGAAGAACGAGCTGATTACGAATGCAAGCTGTTTATGCTTGAAAAGGTTTATGCCCATTGCTTCCGCAGCGATCTCATCATCACGGATAGCTTTGAAAGCCCTTCCGTAAGACGAATTGATCAGAAGTACAATAAGGAATATACATACTCCGACGATAGCAAACGGAACAAGTGTAGACTGGAAATACGGAAACTTACGCAGAACGTTTGATCCGTTTGTGACAGGACCCATAACATCCCACTGTGCGAATGCACGGATAATTTCCGCAAAACCGAGAGTTGCAATAGCCAGATAGTCACTCTTCAGCCTGAGAACAACGACACCGATAAGTGCCGCAGCAGCAGCTGCCAGAAGTCCTCCGAGGATAAGAGCCAGCCATGAGGGAAGTGCAAATGTGATTGCACCACCGTTATAATACTGATAAACAGATGCTCTCGCGTCAACGGGAATCGTGAATATCGCATATGTATAAGCACCCAGAAGCATAAAACCTGCCTGACCAAGGCTGAAAAGGCCCGTAAAACCGTTGAGAAGGTTCATTGATACTGCTAAGAGCGCATAAATCGCACCTTTTTTAAGTACCGGGAAGAGCATGCTGTTCTTCGGGAGAACCTGTTCCAATACCCATAAGCCTGCAAACAATGCTATAACAAGGATAATGTCGATGATAATTCTTTTTTTAGTCTTTTTATCTAAGTTCTTCATATCCTCACACCTTATCCGTATTGGCCTCACCAAAAATGCCGTTTGGCTTAAAGATGAGAATGACAATGAGCAAAGCGAATGTAAATGCGTCGCTGAATGTCGTCCAACCAAGACCCTTTATAATGTTTTCACATATACCGATAACAAACGCACCGATAACTGCACCGGGGATAGAACCGATACCGCCGAAAACAGCGGCAACGAATGCCTTCAGACCGGGCATTGAACCGGAGATAGTCGATACACCTGTATAGTTTGTGAAGTAAAGCATTGACCCTACCGCAGCAAGGAATGTACCGATGATGAATGTTGCGCTGATTACAGTGTTGATCTTTATGCCCATAAGGCGTGATGTTTCAAAATCTTTTGATACAGCTCTCATCGCCATACCGACTTTTGTCTTTTTGATGAGGAATGTGAGAGCAATAACAAGAAACAGTGTCAAAAACGGTGTTACAACAGTAACGACCTTTGTTTTTGCACCCAATATCTCGATAGATTCACCGATAAGCGGGATCTGCGGATATTGTTTTGTAAGTCCGCCCGTAAGATAAAGGGCGACGTTCTGAATAAAATAGCTTACTCCGATAGCACTGATCATAATAGACATTCTCGGTGCTTCACGAAGGGGCTTGTAAGCAATACGTTCCACAAGGAAACCTATAATAACCGTTATGATGATTGTGAGCGGGATAGCAAACTGTATGGGCATCCATGTTGCAAGATAAACCATTATAAGACCCGCTGACATGAAAATGTCGCCATGTGCGAAGTTGATAAGTCTTAATATGCCGTATACCATTGTATATCCGATAGCCATAAGCGCATACTGTCCGCCTACGGAAACTCCGGAAAGAATGTATGGCAACCAATTAGTAAAATCCATAATGTTACTCCGTTTAGGGTATTTGGGTGAAAATAGAGTATTTTTTATTAAACTGAAAACGGGGACAGGTACGTCCCCGTTGTTCTGCTGTATGTCTGAGTATTTATTACTGTACTGACTGTACTGTTACGAATTCCCAAACTGCATCTGTTGTGTTAACTTTCTTGATGTAAGCTACGTTTCTTACAGCATCACCGTTTACAGATTCGAACTGAATGTTGCCTGTAACGCCGTCATAGTTAACATCCCAGAGTGCTTCATTGATGGCTGCAGAATCCATCGGGTCTGTTGCAGCTTTGATTGCTTCGAGAGCTACGAAGTAAGCATCATAACCCATTGCTGTTACAGCAGCGATTGTGTCGTCGCCGTTGTTGTTTGTTTTAGCTTCGGCATTGCCGTTGATCCATTCTTTGCAACCTGATACGAATGCTTTTGCAGTATCTGATGTGTCGCCTTCATCGAAGAATGTTGTGATGTAGATGTTATTTGTTGTGCCTTTTGCAGCCTGAAGGATAACGTTTGAATCCCATGTGTCGCCTGCGAGGATAGGCATTGTCATACCCTGTGCATTACCCTGGTTGATAATGTTTGCAGCAGCTTCTGTTGAAACCGGAGCGAAGAACACGCCTGCTTTTTCATTTGTAGCTTTTGCAACATATGCTGTAAAGTCTGATGTACCTTCCGGGAATGTTTCGTAAACAACTTCACCGCCGAGCTTTTTGAAAGCATCCATGAAGTAGTTGCAGAGACCTACTGAGTAGTCATCACCGAGTTTAGCAAGGCAGTAAGCTTTTGCTGCACCGAGTTCTGATTTAGCGAAGTTTGCAAGAACTGTGCCCTGGAACGGATCGAGGAAGCAGATACGGAAGTAGTGTGTGTTGCCTTCTGTAACCTGCGGGTTTGTGCATGTGATACCGATTACCGGAATACCTGCGTTTTTGAATGTATCACTTGCTGCGATTGAAACGCCTGAACCGTAAGAACCGAGAACTACCTGAACACCTTCAGCAATAAGTGTGTTTGCTGCTGTAGCTGCTTTGTCGTTTGATGATTCGTTGTCAACGGGAACGAGTTTAACGTCATATGTAGTACCGTTGATTTCAACTGTCGGAGCTACAGTGTTAGCGTACTGAATACCGAGTGTTTCCTGTTTTCCGCCTGCGCCGTTATCGCCTGAAGCCGGTTCGAAAACACCGATCTTGATTACATTTGCTGTATCATCATCGCCGCCGCATCCTGCGAAGAGGCCGATGATCATAACAACGGCAAGTAAAATTGCTAATGTTTTTTTCATTTTTTCCCTCCATAGTACATAATAGTACCGGTTTATTTATCCATTTTATCCTACTGTCGTCGCATACATACCAATACGAAAGCTATATATGGACGGCAACGGATAATAAAGGATTTGTGTTATTATAGCACCACGACAGAATATATGCAAGGGAAAAATAACATTTTGATGTTTTATTTTTCAAAATCTTCACAATATATAAATTATTCCTTTATTTAAGCCTTATTTTATATATTTTTATCCATTCGCATACCCTCACGGATACAAAATACGGAAAATACTCTTTTTTATTTTACGATTTTCCGAATCTTTTCAACTGTTTGAAATATGATTTTTTTTTCGCTTGATTGCACAGAAATCCTTTTATACAGCGAAGTTTTCCGCAATAAAACATCTCTCCGAAAAAAGAAATACGGCATCTTACGATGCCGTCAGAATCAATATTAACCCAACACCCTGCAGTGCTCTTTCATAAGCGACCTGCCGTCTTTTCTGTGATACATCTCATATGCACGGATCTCCATATCGTATATCCATCTGTCATCACCGATACTGTCGTACTCTTTTGAAAGATTTGAGATGATGCGGAAATCTCCTTTTCCGTTTACTGCCTTTATGAGATCCCTGCCTTTTGAATTCACAGCAAGGACAAGTGCACTCTTTGGCATATGGCTCCTTGCCTTCGTAAGGTCTTCTTTTGTGTATCCCATAACGTTGTTGTAAAGTATCCGTCTTATCCTGCTTCTTGTATATCGCTTTGCGGATACTTTGTCTTCGTATGCTTTCAGACTCTCCGCAAGCGAATATCTTCCGGCATACATTCTTCTCTCAAGACCGCTTTCAACTTCCGCAACCCGACAGAGACATTCTTCGCCTTTCAGCAGAAGTCCGTAAAAAAGCAGATCCTTATTGTCTTCGGAAAAATGAAGTTCACCGTTTTTTATCATTTCAAAAGACTCTTCCGGGACATATTCCTTTACAGAATCCATTTTCCCCGAAGAAAGCATCTGTCTTATTTTCGTTGCGGAGAGTGAAGGGATCCTTTTTACGCTCTTTGTCTTCATCTGTGAATTCATGCGGATGATGGCTTTCGTATATTCCGTGGAGAGAATGTTGTTCGCACCCATAAGGCATTTTGCGCCACTTTCACCCAGAATCTCTCTGACTGCGTTTTCCCTTGATGCCGCAAACGAAAGCCCGGAAGAAAGTCCGTCTCTGAGGATAGTTCTAAATTCCTCCGGCTCTTCCGAAAGAAGCCTTGCTGTGTCATAAAACAAAAGACTGTCATCTTCCGAACCGAAAAACAATGTGTCCGTTCCGATACCTTCCGCAATACCTGCTGCGCCCCATGCAAAAACTTCTGCCGTCTGCGCGGAATATACATACGGAAGCAAAAGCACAATATCCGCACCGCATTTTACCGCCGCCTCCGCCCTGTCGTAGCAGTCGAGAACAGAAAATTCCCCTCTCTGCATAAAGTTTCCGCCGAGTATGACTGCAGTAATATCATGCCCGCTTTCTTTTGTCTTTTCAAGAATATATTTATGTGCATTGTGAAGCGGATTAAATTCCGCTATGACTGAAGCGATCCTCATTTACGGTACCTTTGTGCGTAGAATAAATATTGCTGTGCCACTCCTGCGTATTGCCCCCATTTCTCCGTGACAAGTTCATATCCTTTTCTCTCGTTTACATTTTCGATATTGTATTTTTCGGAAAGTGCTTTTTTTATCCATGTGTCGTGAGGACATACTTCATATCTTCCCATTCCGAACAGAAGTATGCAGTCAGCAACCTTCCCGCCTATGCCCTTTACGGAAAGCAGCATCTTCCTTGCGGCAGGCGTGTCAAGGCTGTTCAGCTCATCAAGACTGAATGAGCCGTCGACGACCGCTTTTGTAAAGCCCGTTATGTATCCTGCACGATATCCGAATTTCATTTCCGTCAGGTCTTCTTCCGTTGCGGCGGAAAGTTCTTCCGGTGTCGGGAAAGAATAATATATTTTTCCGTCAAGCTCAAGCTCTCTTCCGTAATTTTCGCAGAGTGCCTCCACAAGCTTTCCGATCCTGGGGATATTGTTGTTCTGTGAAATAATAAAAGTGATTATCATCTCCCATAATTCCTGACGGAGTATTCTTATGCCTTTTCCGTAGATTATGGCTTCTTTTATGCTGTCGTCTGTACTGATAATCTCGTCAATTTCCGCATAGTCCGTATCCATACAAAAATAATCTTTCCATATCTCTGTATATTCGTCCTCCGTGCAGTCATAAAGTGTCAGCATATTTTCCTGCTGACGGAGTTTCAACACCCTTCCGAATGCTACTCCCACAAACTCCCCTTCGTTGTCCGTCTGTCTGAAACGAAAAGCCTGTCCGCAGTCGAATATCTTCGTAAGTGAGAAATTTTCCGTCACTTCAACGGAGTAATTATTATTTTCACTCATGTTCATTCCCTCTTCCGTAAATCTCATATATCTCGTCCGTGAAGCTTCCGTCGTCGTTATATACCACGAGCGGAGGCAAGACTTTCAGCCAGTCGCCCGTATTTTTTACGCCTTCGATGAGAAATAAATTTGCTTCTTCACCGTTTTTCGGGTATATAAACCTTATGCTTTTGGGAGTAATGCGATGTCTGCTCATTGCGGCGATGGTCTCTGCGGCACGGTGTGCGCGATGCACCATAAACACCTTGCCTTTATCCTTCAGGAGCATCGTGCAGGAATGTATCAGCTCTTCAAGGCTCAGAAATACTTCATGCCTTGCGGCGGATACGGATTCTTTCTTCGAAGGAATACCTGTACCCACAGGTATATAAGGAGGATTCACTGTGATCACATCGAACTTGTTGAGATTCTCCCTTGCGTAGCTTTTCACATCTGCGCAGACCACATTTATATATTCATTCAGTCCGTTATATGTCATATTGTACGAAGCAAGTTCTGCTGTTTTCGGATTTATCTCAACGGCAGTCATATTTTTATTTTCCGTCCTTGCATAAACAAGAAGCGCAATTATGCCGTTTCCCGTACAAAGATCAACATATCTGTCTTTTTTTCTTATCTTTGCAGAGGCAAAATCCGCAAGCAGTACCGCATCCGTCCCGAAGCAGAATTCGGAGGTGTCCTGCCATATTTTCAGACCTTTGTTCTGCAGATCATCAAGTCTGTATTTTTCGCCTGTCATAAATTTGTCCATATACTGATTATACCCCGACTTGCGTGATTTTTAAATACAAATATCTCCCCTCGTAAAAATAGATGCGAAATAATTGACTTTTCATCTTCCCGCCCCGCCGCAGGCTGTGTGATGCAAGGCATCACACCCTCAAAGGCTTTGCCTTTGAGCAGGCAGGAGAAAAAATCCTGCGGATTTTATCTCCTGCCGCCTGCGGCGGGCCCACACAAAAAAATAAAATATGTCGTTGAATGTCATGGAGTATATTATGTATCATAAAGAAAAAAGGAGGTTACTATGTCCGGGAAAACTTACGGATATATAAGAGTATCTTCTGCGGATCAGAACGAAGACCGACAGAAAGATGCCATGCAGAAACTGAAGATTGACAGACTGTTCATCGACAAACAATCGGGAAAGGATTTTCACCGCCCCGAATACATCAGAATGATGGATATGCTCACAAAAGGCGATATGCTCTATATTATGAGCATAGACCGGCTCGGCAGAGACTACGAAGAAATTCAGAGACAATGGAGGATCCTCACCAAAGATATCGGCGTGGATATCTGCGTGCTGGATATGCCTATGCTTGATACGAGAGTGGGCAAAGACCTTATGGGCACATTCATCGCGGATCTTGTCCTGCAGATTCTCTCTTTTGTGGCAGACACCGAAAGACAGAACATCAAAAAACGTCAGTGTGAAGGTATAGCCTCCGCAAAGAAAAGAGGTGTCCGCTTCGGCAGACCCGAAAAATGCGTGCCGGAAGATTTTGAGAATATCGTCAGTATGTGGCAGGACGGAATGCTTTCCATCGACGAAGCATCAGGCAAATGCGAAATGAGCAAATCCACATTTTACCGAAGGCTCAAAGAACACCGCCTCACTCACAACAGCATACCGGGTTAACAACTATCAAAATGTATACCTTTTGATAGTTGTTATTTTTTTTGCGAAAAATTAAATAATCGGCTTCTGAGCCGACCAAATTACTAAAAATATATGAATTTTAATCTGAAATATTAAGTGTCAAAAGTCTATGATGACATTTATCAAAAAGTATACTATATGAATCCGCAAATATATATATCGGGAGGTTATTTATGAATACTGATCAATTAAAAGTTCTCGCATACAACGGAGACCTCAGAATGGCTGAACGATTCTGCGAAAAGCGCCTCCGGCAGATATTTTCCATGAAATACACCGAAAACGAAGCCCGTGAGCTCGAAGAAATGCTCATATTCGCATCATCATACGGAAATCGTGCCTGCATACATATGGGTGTGGAGTATTATTGTTTCAGAGCCGCTGTCAGCATATTCGGAGGAAGGAGAAGCATATCCGAGAGGTTTTATTATTACGACAAGTGCAGATTGTATGTAAATATGGCGGAAAGGATATTCCAACAGGTAAATATAGACCCGCATTATGCAAAAACGGTCAACGGGAAAGTGCTTTATGAATTTACAGAAAAAACCTTTCCGCGGAAAAGACGCAGAGTGATGCGCTATGTAACGAAAAAGATGTGCTGTGAATGAGCCCCGCCGCAGGCTGTGTGATGCTTTGCATCCCACACTCAAAGGCTTTGCCTTTGAGCAGGCAGGAGAAAAAATCCGCAGGATTTTATCTCCTGCCGCCTGCGGCGGGGGCTTTCGGCGAGGTATCTGCCTGCACAGCATAAATTTCACAATGCATCACATCTGCAGACAACCCCTCAGTCGGTTTAACCGACAGCTCCCCTTACACAGTGGAGCCTTTTGTGCCTGCGTTCTTCATTGTATTATTTTTGCCCGACGAGTCGCACAGGAGGAATTGTCGGATATCCTCGTGGCTTCACTCAACAAACAAGAATAAACGGCATAGACTGTAATTACTTTCCAAAGCCCGCCGCAGGCGGCAGCGCGACGCGCAGCGTCGCAAGAAAAGGGTGGGTTGGGTGGGAATTAGTGCTTTCTGAAACACAAGAAAAAATTAACAAGAATATACGGCATAAAGCCGGTTACTTTCTCATACTCTCAGACTGCTCTCAATTTTATATGCTTTTATCCGGGAGAACACAAAAATCCCTCCCTTGAGAAAAAAGGAGGGAAGAAAGCGTGGCTTTCAGGGAGGGATCGACCTGCCCCGTAAAATACTGCTCCGTCAGCACAGCTTACATAGAGGGCCAACAACACAGTATTCGTTCATTTAGACAAACAGAAAATTACTTCTGCTTTTTAGCGTATACTTCTTTTGAGTATTTATAAAGCTCGTCGTTTACGATCTTGCTTCTTTCCGGGTTTGTTCTGAATGAAGCCATGACTCTTCTGTCTTTGTATTTGTCAACATATTCTCTGACAATAGCGCGTACTTCAGCTTCGTCCATGACTTCCTTGTCATTAAGCCCTTCGATGCTCTTTGTGAATGTCATCTGTTCGCCGAATGCGTCGATGAGGTGATCCATGTCGTTGCAGTTTTCCTGCGGTCCCCACATATCAACGCCCATTTCGATCATCATGGGAACATACTGCATATTTCTTCCGCAGGAGTGAAGCTCAACGAACCTGCCCTGTTCTTTGATAAAATCAAAGAATCTCTTTGTATGCGGGAAGATCTGTTCACGGAACATTTCATTTGAGAAGAAGCCTGCACGCTGTGTACCCCAGTCATCGTGATAAAGTACGCCGTCGATTCTGCCGTAGTGTTCAAATACTTTTGCTGTTGTGTCGATTTTGTAATCTGTGCATTTTTCAAACCAGTCTGAGAGAAGCTCCGGTTCTTCATAGAAAAGCATCAGTGTTTCATCAAACGGCATAAGTTCATGAAGTCTTTCAAAGAGACCTTCAACGCACTGATATACATGAGCTCTGTCAGGGTCATAGTTTGAAGATATCTTTTCTCCGTCTGCCGCCCAGTCAACATCAGAATAATCCGGCCACTTGAATGTTTCTTTCCATGTTGTGAAATCTTCGATAACTCTTGTTCCCGGTTTTACCATCATACCGCCTGCACTTTCAACCATTACCCATTCAACGCCCCACCAGTCGAATCCGTCAACTTCAGGTACCGGATGTTCAACCATTTCATCAGGCCAGCATATATTTTTTTCTGCGCCTGCCACAGGAAGCCATACAGGGTTGTTGCCTTTTATAGCTCTTTCGTAGTTTTCATAGTAAGGGATCTCTCTTTTTTCGAGAGGAGCCTTTTTCTGCTGAGCCATCCACGGGAATGTGCCGGGAAGCTGCTTCCAGTTATATTCTTTTGTCATTTTTGCTTCTCCTTTTATAAGTTTTAGTGCATAAATACATTTCATTTTATGTTTTTATTATATCACCTTATAAAATTGCATTTCAATACAAAATCACTTCTGTACACAATGCGGTTTTTGTATTATCAGCACAAGCACATCTTATATTCGTGAAAGCCTGGTGCCTGCCTCATACAGGTTACTGTTTCCTGAAGCTGATTTTTTCTTGCGTTTCGGAAAATTCCCGCCCGCCCACCCTCTTTTTGCAAGGCATCGCCTTGCATCCGCCTGCTGACACAGGCTTTTTGTATTTCTGCAACAAAATTGTTGATTTTCAGCTGTTTTTGTGTATAATGTATTTAAATAAAAACGGCTATGAAGAAATGAGTAGATAAACCCCGCTCTTACAGAGAGCCGCCATATGGTGCGAGGCGGCAGAGCAGATTATCGAAGATGGTTTCGGAGCCTCTGCGGTGAATAGTTAGCCGCAGACGTGTTGCAGCGTTAATGCAGAGAGAGGACTTCGTCAATTTGGGTGGCACCGCGGTAATACCGTCCCATGCAGTTGACGATTTTTTTATCATCCGGAGGAAAAAATGACAAAAAAACCCTATTACATTACAACGGCCATTGCCTACACTTCAGGCAAGCCACACATCGGAAACCTTTATGAAATCGTTCTTGCAGACGCACTTGCAAGATTTATGCGCAGCTACGGCTACGACGTATATTTCCAGACAGGTACAGACGAACACGGACAGAAGATCGAACTCAAAGCCCAGGAAGCAGGAGTTACTCCCCAGCAGTTCGTAGATGAAGTTTCCGCAGAAATCAAAAGAAACTGGGAAATCATGGGATCATCTCATGACAGATTCATCAGAACAACAGATCCGTATCACAAAGCAAAAGTACAGAAGATGTTCAGAAAGCTTTATGACAAAGGCGACATCTATAAAGGCGAATACGAAGGAATGTACTGCACACCCTGCGAAAGTTTCTTCACGGAAAGCCAGCTTGTTGACGGCAAATGCCCCGACTGCGGCAGGGAAGTAAAATATGCCAAGGAAGAAGCATATTTCTTCAAACTCTCCAATTATCAGAAACAGCTGGAAGAATATATTGAATCAAGCGATTTCATTCAGCCCGAATCAAGAAAGAATGAAATGCTCAACAACTTCATCAGACCGGGCCTTAAAGATCTGTGTGTATCAAGAACATCATTCAGCTGGGGTATTCCCGTTGATTTCGACCCGAAACATGTAATCTATGTATGGATCGATGCTCTTTCAAACTACATCACATTCCTCGGTTACGACCCGGACGGCAACCATACAGAACAGTTCAATAAATTCTGGCCTGCTGATATCCACCTCATCGGTAAGGATATTCTCCGTTTCCACACTATTTACTGGCCCATCATGCTTATGGCTCTTGATATTCCCCTTCCGAAGAAGGTATTCGGCCATCCGTGGCTCCTTGTAGGCGAAGGCAAGATGAGTAAATCAAAAGGCAACGTAATCTACGCTGACGAACTCGTTGAAGAATTCGGTCTTGATGCGGTAAGATATTATCTCCTTAAAGAAATGCCGTTTGCGCAGGACGGTTCCCTCACATACGAACTTCTCATCGAAAGAATCAACGGAGAACTCGTAAACATCCTCGGAAACCTCGTAAACCGTACAGCGGCAATGACAAACAAATATTTCGGCGGCATCATCCCCGCTCCCACAGCAAAAGATGCTCTTGATGACGAACTTATCTCAATGGCAACATCTGCAGGCGAAGACATCGCTGCAAAGATGCACGACATGAGAGTTGCGGATTCCGTTCAGGTGATCTTCAACCTCCTCAGAAGAGCAAACAAATATATCGACGAAACAACACCCTGGGTCCTCGCAAAAGACGAAAATCAGAAAGAAAGACTCGGCACAGTACTTTATAATCTTATGGAGACTATCCGTATAGCAGGCGTGCTTCTTTCTTCATTCCTTCCGTCAACAGGCGAAAAGATGCTCAATATCTTAAATACGGATGTAAGAGACTTCGAATCCACAAAAACATTCGGCGGACTCAAAGCAGGCGAAGCTCTCGGCGAAGTAACAATGCTCTTCGAAAGAATCGATGCGGCCGCAAGACTCGAAGAAATCCAGAAAAAACTCGCTCCGAAGAACCTTCTCGAACAGGCTGAAGTCAAAGAAGAAGCTAAGGAAGAAAAGAAGGAAGAACCAAAAGAGGAAGTAAAGAAAGAAGAGATCTCAATCGACGATTTCGCAAAGCTTGAACTCAGAACAGGAAAGATCATCGAAGCTAAAAAGCACCCGAAAGCAGATAAGCTTTATGTATTTAAAGTAGATCTCGGCACAGAAACAAGACAGATCGTTTCTGGTATCGCAAAATACTTCGAACTCGAAAGCCTCGTAGGCCAGAATGTTGTCGTTGTTGCAAACCTCAAACCCGCAAAACTCCGTGGCGAAGTATCCGAAGGAATGATACTCCTTGCGGAAGATATGGATAAAGATGTCCTTTCATTCGTAAGCGCAGGAGAAGGATTTAAGCTTGGTTCTATCGTAAAATAACGAAACACGATCAGTAAATCATATACAAGTATAAATTAAACTTGCAGAAGTCCCTTCCGCCAGCGACAGGGACTTTCGGGCAGGTGTTACAGGAGGATATTATATGGCAATCAACATGGTAGCAAATCATGCTATAAGAGCTCGTGAAGACGATATCATCTTCGGTCTTTCAGCAAGAGCAAACGAAGCAATCGCAAAATACGGTAAAGAAAACGTCATTAACTCAACCATCGGTACACTTCTCGATGATGACGGAAAATTAGTGGCATTTGAATCCGTTTACAGCGAGCTTCAGAACATGAATCCGGCAGACATCGCTGCATATGCAGGACTTGCAGGTATTCCGGCATTTTTAGACGCAGTTGTCAAAGCATGCTTTATGGACCACCGTCCGGAAGGCTTCATCAGAGCAGTTGCAACGCCCGGCGGAACAGGCGCAATCAAAAACGCAGTGGTAAACTACACAAATCCCGGCGATACATTCTTCACAGCAAGCTCATACTGGCCGGCATATACGACAATCGCAGCTGAAAACGGCAGAAACTTCGATACATTCAACCTTTTCAACGAAAAAGGCACATTCGATTTCGAAAGCTACAAGGAAAAATTCGTATACTATCTCGAAAAACAGAAACGTGTTCTTGCAGTAATCAACACACCTGCACACAACCCCACAGGTTATACTGTTTCTGATGAAGAATGGGATATGATCATTGATCTCGCAAAAGAATATGCGGCAAAAGATCCGGATTACAGAATTTCCATTCTTGTAGACATGGCATATATCGACTTTGCAGGCGAAGGCGACACAAGAACCTTCATGGAAAAATTCGGTAACCTTCCGGAAAACATCATGGGACTTTTCGCATACTCAGCATCAAAAGGTTACACAATGTACGGACTCCGTAACGGTGCTCTTATCTGCGTAACATCAAACGAAGATCTTGCTACGGAATTCTATTATTCCTGCGCACACTCCAACCGTGGCAACTGGTCAAACGGCACAAAAGGCGCAATGCAGGTAATCGCAAACATCTTCGCAGACGAAGAAAAATACGCAAAATGTGAAGAAGAAAGAACAAAATACCGCAAACTCCTCGCAACAAGAGGCGCAGCATTTATGCAGGGCGTAAAGGAAGTTGATCTTCCCATCACAAATTACTGCGGCGGTTTCTTCGTAAGTGTTCTCGCAAATGACCCGACAGCTCTGTGTGAAAAGCTTATCGAAAAGAATGTATTCACAGTGCCCCTTGCTGAGGGTATCCGTGTTGCCATCTGCGCTATGAAGGAAAGCGACTGCAGAAGACTTCCGGCTATCATCAAGGAAGCTATGAACGAACTCGGTATGTAATGAGAAAGCCCACAAAAGCTTATTATGAATATGTTGTCAGAGAAGGATATTCAGGCAGTATAGAATCCTATCTCAAAGACAACTTCAATTATTCTTCCAGAGTTATCACACGAAACAAAAAGGAAGGATATTTAAGACTTAACGGAAAAGACGTATATTTTAAAGAGATTTGCAAAGAGGGAGATATCATCTCCCTTTGCTTTGCGGGAGAATATCCCGACTGTGATGCGGTTGAGATGCCTCTTGACATAATCCACGAAGATGATGATGTGATCATCATCAATAAATCTCCCAATACTGTGGTTCATCCCACAAAATCCCATCAGACAGATACGCTTTCCAACGGCATCTACGCACACTGGGAGAAGATAAAGCATACGGGCAAGGTAAGGTTTGTCAACCGACTTGATATGGACACGTCCGGCATAGTCGTCGGAGCGAAGAACAAGTATGTTCATCATTTTGTTCAGTCACAGTCAATGGAAAATATTACGGAAAAGTATTATTATGCTATCGTAAAAGGTGTGATTCCCGATGACAGCGGCCTTATCGATGCACCGATAATCCGAGAAGAAGAATTCGGGCTCATAAGGATCGTGCGTGAAGATGGTGATCCTTCTCAGACCATATACGAGGTAGTCGAAAGATTCCGGAATCATACACTCCTGAAGTTGAAGCTCCTTACGGGAAGAACACATCAGATAAGAGTACATTTAAAGCATATAGGATACCCGATAATCGGAGATTTCCTGTATTTCCCCGAGGAAAACCCGTATATGTCCCGTCAGGCACTTCATGCGGCATCATTCAGTTTTATTCATCCGAGGACAAATGAGCGTGTGACCTATACTGCTCCCATGCCGGAGGATATGCAGAATGCAATAGAAATGATGCGAAGAGAAACAGGAGAGTAAAAAATGGACACATTGAAAAACATATTGGCGAGAGTAAGTGTCAGGGATTATTCCGACAAGGAAATTTCCGATGATGAGATCAGGGCTATCCTTGATGCGGCGATGAGCGGACCTACTGCCGTAAACGCAAGACCGTGGTCATTTATCGTCGTGAAAGATAAAGACACTCTTGCAAAAATGGCTGATGCAAACGGAAAAGCCGCACAGCTTCTTAAAAGAGCTCCTCTCGGAATCCTTGTATGCGGAGACCTTGACAGAGCATTCCGAGCAGCTCCGGATTATTGGGTTATAGACGGCTCCATCGCTGCGCAGAACATGATCCTCGCGGCAAATGCTATGGGAATAGGAAGTTGCTGGCTGGGCACATGGCCGCAGGAAGAAAAGATGCAGGCTCAGGCAGAACTTTTCGGTCTGCCTGAAAGTATAGTTCCTCATTCCATTATCGCTTTCGGATACCCAAAAGCCGAATCCACAAAACAGAAACTCATTTACGAAGAAGACAGAGTCCACTTCGAAAGATGGTAAAACGCAACTGCCCGCACGGGCAGTTTTTTAATTCAGACAAACAATCATGTGTACCAAAAAAGTTCTCTTCATATGGACTTTGTTTTGAATATGATATATACTTATTTTAAAGTATTACTGAGGTGTTTTATGGGCAGATTTACAGAAAAAAGGATAATACCGGACGGTTCTTTACACGAATTTCTTGAAGACATTACACTTGGTGACATACATCACATTTCAGAGCTGATCAACAGTGATGACAGCGCTTTCCGGGAAAATTTTTCCGAAGCGTGCAGATATATTTCTGCGGCGGCGAAGAATGTGGCATTGTCAGCTGTACTGAAAACTGCTAACTCAAATTCCGCAAATTTCGATAAAGACAGATTTATCGAAGATGCCCTCAGTGAAGTTGCCCTCAAATCCCTGAAGAATATTCCGCCCAAGTTTACGGACAGGGATAACCTGTTTATGAAAAACACAGGAAATTTCATCAGCTATCTTGGCATGTGTGCAAACAGTGCCATAAGCGATACGCTGAAGCAGTATGGCATCGTGCTCAACCCGGAGTATAAAAAGAACCCTGAGAACACACCGAAATACATACATACCGTATCTGTATATCCCGAGACAACAGATGATGATTCTGATAATGAAGGAATCCTCTCACACAGGGAATATTCGGCAGAAGATAACGCGGATACTTCTCTCATGAGAACAGAAAAAATAAAAATACTTATGAGAAGCTTCAATACGCTGCTCGGGTTTGAAAAGGAAGCTCCTTACAAAACACTCTCAACGCTGTTCAGTGTGATAATATTCCCGTTCATGAAAAAAAGTACATCATCCCTTGGAAATTACACGCCGGTTTTCCGAAAATATGCCGACAGCCGGTTATACAGGATGAGAAACGACGCAAACAGCGACATACGCTGTCTGTTCGTAAGATATATGGGATATGATGTAAATATGGATGAAGAGATTTCATTTGCGTGTCTTGACGACAGACTCGAAATAGAAGTTCCAGCAAAATTCCGTTCAGCAGGGAATATTCCGGACGGACAAAAGTACAAGGACACATTTTTTAAAGTCTTCGGAAAGGAAAAAGATATGTACGACTGGGCGAAAAGCTCTATGAAGAAGGTTCATAAAGCTCTTTACGCAGAGGTGAAGGATTATCTGTAAAGGTGAAAAGACAAAATGGACAAATACCGTTCAAAAGATAATGACAGATTCAATATTAATATCCGTTCTGCCGGAAAAGAACAGCCTCCCCGTGATAACGGGGAAATGTTCGATGATACGGTAAAACATATCTCTCCTTCGGACTTTGCGGAAATAATTATGATGAAAAGTCTAGACGAAGATAATATGAAAAGGCTTACGGAATTTAACAGACATATGAAAAACTGCAGTTACTGCAGCAAAAAATATAACGCATATCTCAATATCATCGAAATACTCGATCGTTAAATTATTCGGCATAAGGAGCTAAAAATGGCATATTTTGAAGGAATAAACGAGATCTTCGGATACGTTATTTCAAAAGAAATCTATAACGAACGCTTTTATCTGAACTCCCTTGAGGAAGTGGATATATTCGGGTATCTTCACAACTATCTTAAATATGCGGGATATGACTACATAATCTCTTTCAAAAAAGACGACTCTTTCATCGGTCCGTTTGCGTCCGATGAGATTTCCGCAACGAATTTCGGGAACCTGTTCAAGCTCGAAGGAACACAGAAAAGAGGCTTCATTCCCGTAAACGGTGCGAAGATAATTCTCACGGACAAGGATAAGTTGTCTTCGTATATCAAGATGCTCAGATATATCGACAGATTTATGTTCGGAGAAGAACAGAGAGATTTTTCCACCGCAGTCATCTTAAGCGGAGAAGATCTTTTTGACATAATAAAAAACAGTCTTGACAAGACTGAAGAGATAATAAAGCTCTGCACAACTCTCTCGAAGTTCAGGGCAAACAACAGAATAAGGAAAAATATTATATTTATATTCCCGGATATTGACTATGTGGACAATATGACAACCGTAAACGGGCAGATCCGGGAAGAATGGAAAGCTGTTCATGAGCTTTTCAAAGAACTGTCATTCTGGGAAGCCTGCGCTGAAGGCGACTTCAAGAAAAATTATGACAACAAAGCACATATTGAGAGCATCAACGGAAGATTCATCGAAGTTGAAAAATTCAGCACTGATGAAGCAAAAAATATGCTCATCAAATCCGACATCGAAGGGGAAATATCCCTTGACTATAATCTTCTGGAGGATATATCCTCACAGCTTGTAGCGATAAACAGATATACCCCTTCCCAGTCCGATGATACAAAATCACAAAAACCCCAGATAGTTTCTTCACTGGAAAAATCAGGCATTAATTTTGACAAAACAGCAACACTCAGCGGTCTGAAAAACTCCGTATGCTACAAAAACAAAAAAGTATCTTATTTTGACGAACTGCAAAACTGCGTAAGGAATATCGCTGAAGACCCGCTGGAAAAGATAAGAAATATGCAGGGAAACGGATTCAAAACGCTGCTAAGAGAGCTGAATGATATAAAAACCGCTTATGGTGGCACAAAGCCATCAAAGGTAACTTCTCATATCTGTCCTGATTATCTTGCTGTGCAGAGGCTCTTTCCTGCAGACAGTAAAAACGCACCTGCATTCCTGAACTTCGTCCTCGTGGGGCCTCCGGGAAGCGGAAAGACCACAGTTGCAAGACTTCTCGGGGAAGCACTCCGAAATCTCGGAATCCTGCCCAGCGGCCATCTTGTGGAAACTTCCGTAGGGCAGCTGAAGCAGGGATTTGTGGGACAGACTGCCGTTGAAATGAAAAACAGAATCAAAGATGCTGTCGGGGGAGTATTGTTCATTGATGAAGCTCACAACCTCCGCGTTCACGACAACAACGGCAACGAAGAACATTTCAAACAGGAGATAATGGAAGTACTCATTCCGGCACTCACGAATTACAAAGGCAGAATGGCTGTTGTACTCGCGGGATATGAAGACAGGATGGAAAAAATCTGGGAAAACGATGAAGGTCTTTCTTCCCGTTTCCGTCAGAATTTCATCAGGCTTGATACATATTCGGAGCTCGAGCTTTTCGAGATCGCAAGATCATATCTCAAAAACAACAATATCCGATACAAAGAAGGCTATGCCGATGACGATCTGAGGGATTTTCTAACAAACTGGTACATTGACCGCCTGGGAGACACAAAACGGAAGTGGGCAAATGTCCGCACACTTGAAGAAGAATTTCTTGTTCCCTGTACCAGAGCGAATACTTTTTCATCAAAAGGCACTCCTCTTGAAAAATACGATAAAGAGTATCACCTTATAACCGAAAATGAACTTGAGGAAATCATGAGTGAATTTGTGGGTATGGAAGATGTGAAAAATGTAATCCGAAATATGCACAGACGCATCACAAAAGTGGCATCTCTTCCCGGAAATACAAAAAACGGCAGACTTACGCAGAAAGGCATTCTCGAGATAAGGCGCAAAGTTAAAGTAAAAAATTATTCCCTTCTCGGCAATCCGGGAACGGGAAAGACAGAGTTCGCAAGACTTATGGGGCGCGTGTTCAGGGAATTCCGTATACTCTCAACGGGAGCATTCATTCAGAAGAGATTTTCAGATATCAACACCCCCGAAAAAATGGAAGAAGCATTTTCGGAAGCAAACGGGTCTGTACTTCTTATTGATGAAACAGCGGGACTTGATCTGCAGGTCCGTTCTGATAGCGCCTGCAGAAATGCCGTGAACAATATGTGCTCCTACATAACCGACGGAGAAAAAAACAACATATGCGTTATTTTCACAGGATACGAAAAGGACTGGGCGGCTGTAAAATCTGCTCAGGAAGGTCTTGAAAGCCGCTTTACGGAGATACGCATCGGGGATTACGATGTTGATGCTTTGTATGCAATATTCGCTCACAAACTGAGTGAGCTTATCTCACAGGAAGTTATCGTTACCGACGAAGCAAGAGATGCACTTATGCGCATTATCACATACAAACAAAATACAGGTGCGGCCTTCGGTAACGCAAGGTATGCTTGCGCACTGGCAGAAGACCTGTGGCCGTTTGTGGAAGACAACACTCTTTCCGTTGATGCAATAAAAGAACTTGAGGATTATAAATTCATAAAGGAAGGTTCCGCAGTGGATGAAAAGGAAATATATTCCCGTGAATTTGCTGAGGACGGATTTATTGAATCGCTCTCGTCAGGCGAAGAAAATGTACTTGACGAAAACGATAATATTTCTGAAGGCTTCCTGACAAAGATGGAAAATGCCATCGTAAGGATCGAAGCAAAAAAAGGCGGTTCGGTACATTCACATTCCACAGGATACATTATCGGAGGAAAATATGTTGCCACATGTCACCACTGCGTAAACGGTGCGGATTCGTTTACCGCAACAGTGAAAATAAAACAGGGCGCCATGAACTTCGAGAAAAATATCCACCTTTCCGTAATCGCATCATCCGAAGACGGCGACTGTGCGATCCTCGCCATAAAGGACAGCTTTGAAAACGGGTCTGTGTATCCTTCACTGAATCTTGCACCTGAAGGGGAGCTGTGCTCTCTTCAGGATAAGGTATTCTCCGCAGGATATCCTCTCGGAATAAGAGAGCTGCAGCTGCATACACCTTCGAAAGTAGTGGGAACCAACAGCGGTTATATCCTTTTTGAAGGACAGGCGATTCATCAGGGAGATTCCGGTGCACCTATAATAAATACAGACGGCCTTGTAATCGGATATCTGTGCGGATCTATAAACCATTCCAGCTCGGGAGTACATGCTCCCAGCGAAACAAATCGTTTTGCACACATAGATAATCTTTACAGACTGATGAAAAATATCAAAAACAAAGAAAATATCTGATGTTTTCCGATATATAAAAATAAGCCCGGTTATATTAACCGAATAAACATAAAAGGAGTGCTTATTATGAGTATCGAACGAACACGAGTATTATCAAACAGTGAATATAACCGTCTTCTTGCAGGTTACAACAGAGCAGCAAACCTCGAAAGAGAGCTTGCATCCGTAAGAAACGGCAATGCACAGGTTAACGAAGCTGTCGAGCGCATTATCAGAGAAGAAAGAGCTCAGTCGGAGCAGGCAAGAGCTGAAGCCCAGAGAAGATATGACGAACTGAGCCGTTCAACACAAAGAGAACTCGACAGACTGAGAGATGTGATCTCTCAGCAGGATGCGCTCAACAACGCAAACACAGACAGAATAAACGATCTCGGACACAGGGTGGATATGATCAACCGTCAGCTCGATCAGGTAAATTTCAGAATTGATGACCTTTACGGACAGGTAACTTTAACCAACGAAAGAGTCGATGCTATATTTGATCTTGAAAACAGAAGAAAAGAAACGGCAACAAGTCTTCTTTCCAACGCAGAGAATCTTCTTTCGCAGATGAGAGAGCTTGACTTCGGAGGAGAAGACAAGGAAGAACTCGACAGATTTGCATTTGTCATCGAAAGCGCCCGTGCAGAACTTCAGAGAGACAACACTCAGAGTGTAACAGCAATTTTAGATGCTCAGTTCAACAGGGATATGCTCATTCACTATCACATTCTCTCAGAAAACTTCGAAAAACGTCCGTCTCTCATTGCAAGAGCAAATGAGCTTTCCGTAAGAATGGATGGAAGGCTCGCAGAATGTGACGAAAACGAAGTTCTGCTTGCCGATGAAGATAACAACATCACGAAATACCCCTGCCCTGTAGGTGAGTGGTGCGACGCTTTCACGGATGACGGAGAAAACTTTTATGAGATGGTAAGAGAGAACTATATTGCCATCAGAAACCGCATAAAAACACCTGAATCTCTCGGCAACCGCGCACTTGAGCAGATGATAAACACAATGGAATACGACCTTGACGAAGTACTCTCGGATGATGAAAGCTCTCTTGTATCAATAGCAAACGAAAACAGATTAAGACAGATCGCCGCACACAGCGCCGCAGACAACCTCATCTCTCAGTCGGAAAGCCGTGGCTGGACCATTGATGAGAGACTTGACAGCAATGCAGTAGGCCCTGTCACAATGAGAATTTCAAATGATTTCGGAGACAGTGTCATCCTTTCCGTAAATCCGGGAGATGAACTTACTGTGTACAGAGAGATCTTTTCACAGCCGGAAGAAAGAGCCTCCGTTGAAGGAGACATAACAAACATATTGTCAGCCTCCGGGATTGCAGAATCCGAGGATGATATCCTGGTTTCAGCGGCGCAGGGCGGACTTTCACAGTGTTCCGCATCTGCCGGTGAATCTATGAGAAGACTTGCTTCTCAGAAAAATTAATCAAAGAAATATTCGGAGAATAACATGGGACTCAACATTTCAATTGACAACGGAACGACATACACGAAAATCAGCTACAACTCTTCCGTTATTGGCATTGATTCCAATAACATAGTCCGCAGAGCTGCATTCAACGGTGCATCTTATGCGATACCTTCTGTAGTAAGCAGAATAGATGATGACCTGCAGTTCGGTTTTGATGCACTTAACGGAGGAGGAAATGTTGTGGTATACAGAGGCTTCAAGCTGCTTATCAACGAAACAGATGCTTCCGTCCTCGAAAGAAACAGCTATACCGACAAGTTTACTCCGAAATACATTACAAAAGAATTCTTAAAATATGTTATGAAGCTGTTTACTGACAGTTGCAACACAGAAGGGCTCCACGTTGATTCCGTAAAGATATGCATGCCTCTCATCTGGGGACAGAACAACAATACACGTCCGGAAGATGTCGTCCTTACAGATATCATGACTTCCGTTCTGAAAAACGCCATAACCGAACTTGACGGAGAATACAGCAAAGTATTTGATCAGCACACCGATGTATCCATAATCAACGAGCCTGCGGCGGCAATGGCTATGCTCATTGACAACTACAAAGCGAACGAAGGCAGAAATTACGAAGGAGCCATTCTTCTTGCAGATATAGGAGGTGGAACATTTGATGTGCTTCTGGCAAACGTGTATTCAAATGACGGCATAAGTATGTTTGAGCCCATAAAAAAATGGGGACTCGGACTTCATTCCGAAGACAAACTCGGACAGGCGGGATTTGCATACATAAATGATGTTCTGACGAAGAGTATCTCATCACAGCTTGGTATTTCGGAGATTCCGAAAAACAGGGATTACTGGGAGGCGTTCAACTCTCTCGAGTCAAAGCTTACAACAAATGCAAAATCCATCAGCGACAAGCTCTCAAAGCTTTGCGTAAAGTTTAATCACAAAAGCTGGAAGTTCAGAAAAACCACTGACCTTGCGAAAGAAGAAGAAAATTTCTGCTTTAACAGCAAAAATGACAACTTCATATATTACGATGGCAGAAAAGTAAAGATCACCGTTTCCCAGCTCTTTAGCAGCTTCGGAGAAGTCATTAAACCCGGCTACGAAAAATATCTTAACGAGGCGAAATCATTTATTGAACAAAGCGGAATTGAACCGATGATAGCAGTTATCGGAGGTTTCGGAAACTTCTATCTCACAAGGTGGTATATCCTGAAAATCTTCGGTCTTGATGTGGCTGATTCGGAAAACTCACGCCTTGAATATAACTATCACCGCACCGCAAACGACAACACCCTCATAAACAATATATCTCATGTTTATGCAGGTGAATACAGCGAAGTTTCCGCAAACTGGAGATCTCACGCCGTAAGTCTGGGAGCAGCCCTTGTCGGCAACGGATACATAACATACCGTGATTTTGCACCTTTCGGTGTAGGACTTGAAGCTATCCTCAACGGAGAGACGAAATATTTTTACTGCTTTACCAACCGTCAGGTAATACAAAAGGACATTCCGTATTATATAAAGAATTCCGGCGGAAACGAGATCCCGTTTATCTTTGACGGCAATGCGGATTACAGGATAGTCCTCGATTACGGCGAAGGAATAACTCCGTATTGCGCATATCCTCACCCATCATACCGCAGTTTCTTCCTCACGCCCGGCAAAAGCAGTGTGACATACTATTTCGGAGCTTCAATAGGAAAAGATAATGCTCTCACACTTTACCTCAAGGATATGAGCGGAACCGAAAAAACAAATACCTTCCGCAGCGGAAGAGAGATATTTGCTGTTGACGGCTCCCCCCTTGCACTTGAGCAGAATACGAAAAAATAAAAGAGGTCTGTTATGGATTTAAGCTGCTTTAATAAATTCGCTTCAAAAGAAAAAATATCTCCCGTTGATTTTCTCAGCGCCGTACTGAGCTTTTATGACGCAAATGAAGAAAACATCAATGGAAACAATCTTGATGATGTTGAGCTTTTTTACACTCAGCTCATGGAAGTTTCGGGACTGTTTTCAGACCTTCTTCTTTCGTATCCGAAAGCATCGGGAGAACAGATAGAGCTTCTTAAACAGGAGTCTGCCGACGAAATAGAAAAAACAAAAGAAGAATATAATGCTGTCCGTTCTGCCATTGATGAACTGAAAGAGAAGAGCACAAAACTCCGTGCCGAAAAAGATAAGCTCACAGAAAAACAGCAGGAACACGAACAACAGATGAGTGTTGTGAAAAAGCTTGATGAAGAGATAAATTCTCTCACGGATGAACTGAGTTCATATTCTCCGGATATCCTGCAGGTAAAAAAAGCACAACGCGATAAGCTGCAGAAAGAAAAAATTAAAATCATATCAGATAATGAAAAGCTTGATGCTCTTATAAAGAAACTGCAATCTGATAATGCGGAGCACCTCAGCGAATACGAACGTCTTTTGAAGGAAAAAGCTCACTATGAAAGTATTATTTCAACTGATCTTTCTTCTGACAGAGAAGCTCTGAATGAACTGAAGCAGAAAAGTCTTGAACTTGACAATGAGCTAAAAAGAATGAGAAATACGTATACTCAGTGGCTCGACAAGCTAAGCAATATCAGAGATGCCGAGGAAGACATGAAACCGTCGTCAGATAATTTCTCCGGAAAGCTCATAAAAGTAAACAATCTCTTAAATGGAGAAATTCTTCAGGCAGAAGAACTTCTGGACAGCATAAAGTTAAAGTTCAGGGATATTCTGCTTTGTAAGGACGACGAAGAACAATAAGGTAAAAAATATGAATGTACGATTATATGCATACAAACCCGTAACCGAAGCGTTCGGTATGGGCAAAAAGACGGCCATATGGTTTCAGGGCTGTAAAAGACGTTGCCCGAACTGCATGAGCGTTGATTCAAGAAGCCTTGACGGAGGGTATATTACTGATACGGATGAGATAATAAAAATGATCTCCGCAAATTTGTCTCTCGGAATCGAGGGAATCGTCATTAGTGGCGGTGAACCGTTTTTACAGGACGAAGCTTTGTTTGTCATAGCTTCTGCTGCACATGAACTTGATCTCGGAGTCACCGTATACACAGGCAACACCATCGAACAGCTACGTGACTGCGGCAGTGAATACACACTCAGAGCCCTTGATGTAATTGATATCCTTATTGATGGCGAATATGTCGATGAACTTAATGACGACAGGAGAAGATACGTAGGATCCTCAAATCAGAGAGTAATACTCCTTACAGACCGTTATAAGGATAAATACGATGAAACTTACAATGCCGAAGGCAGGATCATAGAAGCGGACGTAAACCTTGATAAAGTCTCCATAACGGGAGTCCCCACAAGAGCACAGAGAGAATATATAAACAGCTATATAAGACAAAGCGAAGGTGAAATAAAATGAAAAAATGCCCTGTCTGCGAAAAAGAAGTTCCTGTAAAAACAGAGGTATGTTCTTGCTCATTCCGATTTTTACCGGAAGATAAAAATAAACCATACTGCCCCTCCTGCAATCACAACGTAAAAAAAGGTGAGGAGATCTGCGATGAATGCGGATATACTTTCCCGGTAATTATTCATCCCACACCCGAAGTTCTCGCCCGTGTGACAACGGAGGCCGTAACATATGCAGGCACATACTATATTCCCCGCAAAAAGGAAAAGTATCTTAAAGAAAAGATAGCTCAATATGAAAAGATGCTCGCTGAAAAAGACATCGCAAACATAAACCACAAGGAAAAATACGGGGAGCTTCCCGCAAATGCAGAGAGTATAAAACTGTCCGATACAGAAAAATACTACAAACAAAGATATGAACTGACCAGAGAAAAACTCAGGGAAGTACAGCAGGAGCTGGATGTACTCAAAGACAGACTTTACAACTCGGGTATTGAACTTTAATTTACCCTGAAAGGAGTTTTCTGCATGATAAAATGTAAAATATGCGGCAGTGAAATACCTGACGGAATAAAAATATGCCCGGAATGTTCTTTCCGAATCGCTCCTGACAGCAAAAAAGGAAGATACTGTCCGTCCTGTTTTGAAAAGCTCTCCCACACAGACGAAAGCTGTCCGGAATGCGGATTTACTCTGCCGGCGGTGGTCCACAGCACAGAATATACAGACCAATACGTAAGAGAACTTGCCGAAGAGTACTCGGAAAAGACCATCCTCCCGTCACAGAAAATAAAATACTTTGAAAACGTCAACGGAAAATATAAAAAAGAACTTGACCTTAAAGATGAGCAACTTAAAAATCTGCAGAAAAATATAGATGAACTGAACTACGAGCTTCTTATTCACAGATCAAAAGCAAATGAAAACAGTGCGGAACTTGAATATGTAAAATCTCAGCTGGAAGAAAGAACCCGCACGGCAGATATGCTTATGGATGAAATCAACTCGATGTCTGCCATATTGGACGAACTGCGAAGTGATGCCGGTTCTTCTGAAGAAGTTGTTGCATTACAAAATGAAATGACCTCACTGATGCAAAGAACGCGGAGTGCAGAAAGCAAGGCTCTCCTGTCACAAACCCGTCTTCATGTTACAGACGGATATGCGCACGTAATGGAGAATATAGTTTTCTGCTCACTCCTTTGCGTCAATCAGACCTGGGCAATCGAATTCCCTGAACTGAGATGGCCTGCATATATGTGTGTAGGGATAAGTGTACTGGTTTTTCTTATGTCTGTGCATAATATCTCAAGATGCTACAGAAGCCACATTGCCGACGGTGTACTTCCGAATATCATTCTCGGAATTTTATGGCTCGGGCTTCTCGCAGGGACATTCCGTCCGGGAGTGCAGTATATCACAGCGGCAGTGCTGTTGATCCTGACATGCATTATCGGATTTACGGAGTTGTTCATTTTCCGAAGTGAATATCATCATCTGTGGTCGGAAGGATTCTTTCTGGCTATATATACACCGACCATTGCTGCTGCATGCATCACTTTTACATATTTTATGCTGTGTCAGGCGCCATCCGTTGCGGCTATATTCGGAGCATAGAGTATGATACATTGTCCCGCATGCAATACATTATTCGAACGGACACGCAGTCTTTGTCCTCATTGCGGATTCAGACGAAAACCAAGAAACTCTAAGAGGTCTCACTGCCCTGTATGCAAGGAGGATCTGCTTCGCGGAGAAGATCAGTGTCACAACTGCGGATATGTTTTCCCCGTAAGAATCCATAATTCAAGATCCGCAATCACAGCACAGAGCATTCACGCAAACCAATATGCGGCACAGGTGTATTATCCGAGAGTCCGGAGTGAATATCTTCAGAGGCCGCAAAATACACAGAATGAGAGTTCCGGAAATTCAACAGACACTACAACACGACAGACAACACGACGGAGAAACACACAAAGAAGACAACCTTCCGCAGACCGCAGGGAAAGCGATGAACTTCTCAGCCGGCAACAAAACGGAATAACACTGTCATATATATATCTTGCAATACAGCTGTTATTCACCATCATCGGGGTAATATTTCCGTCTACGGTATCAACACTCAGCGGATGGGCAGGATTCTTCGGGGCGTGTGTGTTGTCAGTATGCGTAAACAGAATCATATATTCTTTTTCTGAAAGATATGGTTCCCACCTGTCAATATGGTTTCTTCCATTATTTCTGGTTCTGTTGCTGACAACAGAAAATATCATTACGGTTTCCGCAGGCATTGTTATTACGATGATTTCCGTTCCGCTTCTGCTTAACCGCTCGGAAACATTTCCGCTGTTTTACAGATATTGCGGCAGGCTGATTCTGTCCTGCGCAGCAGCATTATTCCTGTCAGGAATCATATAATAAAAAAAAACAGGTCAATGATGACCTGTTTTTTATTTCTTCACTGTCAGTTTGCTTCTGTTAAGCACAAGTATATGTTCCTGCCCTGCATATCCGTCAAGGCTCACGGCATCGTATCCGCAAAGTTCCGCAAATCTTCCGTTGTCGCTGATTATCTCATTTGCGAGCCTGCCCGCATCTGTTCCGTCGTCAAGATCAATCCTTTTTTTTCGTTCAAGGAGATCTTCATAAGTTATTATCCTTGCATCGCTGTCGAGAAATGCAGTTATTCCGCTGCCATAGCTTCCGTCAGAATAGCATCTAGCTATATCTTCTCTCGGACTCATATATATTCCGTTTCCGTAAAGCCCGAGACCATGATAGAACCTGTCCGAATACTTGAAATCCTCGCTTATCTCAAATGCGCTCTTTCCGTCAGGAGAAGCGGAAAGCCCTCTGTACAAGAGGGTCTTTCCCCGGGAAGCTTCTTCAAATTCATCTTCATCGAGAACATGGGGAATACCGTTGAACCCGTCTTTTGCCGCGATGATCTCGTGGAAAAGATCTCCCTGAAAGTTTTCTCCCGAGTCTCTTCTGTAATTCGCCACATCGGAAATATATTCTGAATACTTTCCGAGACCTTCCGCTCCGTGTTCACTCTTCTGCAGCATTTCGTATGCCAGAGACTTTGTTTTCAGAGCAAGTTCATAGTCCTGCATTGTTATATCAGAAATATCATTGATTCGGAATGATGTATGGATATATTCTCCTGTGTCAAGCATTTCGACAATGCTTTTTTGTGTATTATCAGAAAGTTCTTCGTATTCCGTGGGCGTATCTGTAATTGCAGACAGTATATCTTTATACACCGGGGTTTCGTAAATATCATCATAATCGTAAAAATCAAGCATATTTATAACCTCCTTACAAACTCCTTCATCGTCCTACGCAGCAATGCGGCATTCGCATATCGGGATTTGCTTATTAGCATTCCTCCAAAGCAGGTGAGAAATTCTTTTTTACAATCCATTTCATTATTGTAAAACTCCGATGCACACCTGATGATCAGACTGATAACACACTCAATATCTCCGTCATCACGAAGTTCATCTGACATAGCATCACACAAAGCACGAAATCTGCCGGAAGAAAAGATGTCAGTCGCTGCGGAGAATACGCAGTTGCCTTTTTCACAGAACATACAGCCGTGATGCGGTTTTTCGTTTTCAGATTCTGCTTGATTTATTTTCACAAGACAACACTGCGAAATCCCCGAAAGTTTTATCACTGCATGGCCTGTCTGAAGGTTTGTCAGATATCTTTTCTGTTCTTCACTGAGCGAAAGATGATATTCCACTGCCTCCGCATCTTTTTTGTCGGACAGTGCATGAACTATCTTCACTGCGGTATTCGCAACTGCACTGCCATCAAGCCGTGACGGACACTGATCAATAATCATCATTCCTGTTCCATAGCTTCTGATGGTAGAGAGCATTTCAGAAAAGTACGCACTTATCATTCCTTTTGTATCTGTCGATGCATTCATTCTTTCTGTGTTTGCGAAAAATCTGTGTGCTTCTTCGAGAACAATCATTCTCTTGAGAATATGGCTCTCCGGACGAGATCTGAGATATTCGTCAAGCATACAGCAAAGTATTGATACGGTAAAACTGCAGGTCTTTTCTTCCAGACTGTCGAGTTCTATCACCGTAACCGGAGAAGAAAACCACTCGTCAAAATTAATCGCCTTGTCTGTGTTGAATATCCTTCCGCCCATCCCGTAAGAAAGCTCTGAAAGCCTCATCTTTAATGCTCCGTAAACATCGTCTTTGACTTTCCCCGAATACGGCAGGGAGTCAATATACTCTCCCATAAGTGAAAACATATCCTTCGGAGTGGGATATATTCTTTTTTCGCGTCTCGTTGCGGTCTCGTCCACACTGAATCCCGCTTTGTTGTATGTTATTTCCAGAAGCCCTTTGAGAACTTCCGGCAAGGGGGACTCAAAATTGGTACTCTGGGAGGAAAACGCAACTATCAGCTTTTCAATATGATTTGCGATCACTGTTCCCGGTTGCGGTATGAGAGGATTAAAGCAAAGTGCCTCTGCATCATTTGTTGCGGAAAATACTCTTCCTCCCCTTGATACCGCAAATTTCCAGTAATCACGCTTTTTGCTTTCGAGCACAAGGACGGGGATGTTGTTTTTCACAAGCTCACCGATGATCACCCTCCCCGTATTACTCTTTCCGGAGCCTGTTGTGCCGCAGTTGAGTATGTGTGAAGTCAGCCTGTTTATATCTATACAGAAAGCTTGATTCCCTTCTGCGATAATTCCGGGAGAAATAGTATCTCCTTCCTTTCCCCGTGGTATATTCACATCAAAAATGTGATATTCATCAGGTGTTTTGCTTATCTTTTCCACAGAAAACCCTGCATGTGAGTACACCGGAAGAGATACAGCTGAACTTATTTCGTTCAGTGTAATCTCTGAAGACAACTCCCTGCCGAATACCTTCAGACCGTACATCATATACGAATCATTGCCGGGAACACAGATGGTCTCATTTTTTATGGGATAAATATCAGTATAAATTAATTTCTTTCCACAGAATATATCCGGGAGATTATCGTTGATAATACTTTTTTTGTCGGCACAAGAAATATACGCATTAACAAGAGAATTCATCTCATCCTTATTCTCACCAAAGCAGAATGCACTGCAGGTATACATTCCCGTACCCATAGCTTCATTTACTCTGTCTGTGGCACAGGATAATATTTCATTCAGAAGCGACACAGTCGGATTTGTCAGCCTTATATCCCCTTTGTAATTCTTTATTTCATTTGTTTCCAGGGAGGAATATACTGTGCTGAGATTATGAAGTACTTCTCTTTCGGCCGACAGATCATCTTTGCTCACAGGTGTAAATGTCACGACAACGGCGCAGTTTTTTCCCGACATATGCCTGAGCAGTTTATCCGCATCAAAATACAGATTGCTCCTACCCCTGACGACCCCGCAGCTTTTCATTGCAGAAAAAGATCTTACGGGGAATCCGGTTGTTTCGGCCCTTATTCCCGGAAGCAGGCTGAGTATCGTGTGAATCGGGAATTCTGTAGCAATATATATGTTTATCAGTCCGTTTTCGGAAATATACATTACACAAAAATCTCTGTCATATTCCGCAACGGATTTAATAAACGAAATACATCTGTCTTTATCAATATCTTTGTCTTCTGCCGAACGGTACCCATGTATTTTTGTGATACAGGGGAATTCTGCGGGAGAAAAATATCTGTCGATTGTCCCTGCGCTCTGCATTTTTCCTGTAATGGCATTTATCAGCGATGGCGCATCGTTTATATACTTACTCTGTCGTTGTCTGAAACTCATTTCCATACTCAGCTGAATATCCCCCTGAAAATATAATAAACAATCATAAAACACACCGCATACGGCATAAGGTACATGAGCATCATACCGAACGCAGAAAAAATCCCACCGAAAAATGCACCGAGAAAAGCAAATAGCGTCCCGTTGACAACAGACACTATAAACATTATGAACAATGCGACTGCCAATATGGCAGCAACCCTGATAAGAACTACCGACAATGCAGATGCAGGTCGGTATTCCCTTCCTGTATCGTGAACAAGTACACTTTTCACTCTGCCGGAAGAGTCACTTCTGACGGAAACTTCGCTCCCGAGCTGAATGACGCCTTCCAGATCACCGAAAAACACAAAATCCCTTATATCATCTGTATACCTGCCGTAATCATCGATCTTTTCGACTCTGAATCGCAGACTGTATGCACTGAATCCAATCGTATACGGAATACCCAGGAACAACGCATCTGATATTTTCTGAAGCGTAGTCCTGTATCTTCCCACAGGATTTAATGAAGTAACAAGTCCGCGGAATATATGTGTATCGGAATTTCTTCTGCCTCCGTAAGAATTTCTTCTGCTTCGTGAAACTCTGCGGGAGATATTATTAAGGCTGTAGTATATGCTGTTACAGATCCTTTCGGATATATTGCCGATACCGGTTGCAGCGCTGTAAAAAAATGACGGTAAATTATAAATACTGTTATACATATCTGACCTCCTGTATGATATGTATAACGGAATCTGCATGATATTTCGGAAAATAATTATATAAACAGGCATATTTTATACCTCAGGGTGTCAATAATATTCCATCCACATATAATCAATCACATAAAAACACCACAGACAGATCAGTCTGTGGTGTTATGCGTTATTTCTGTAATTAACTATTCCGTTACAGGTGGCAGAATAATCCTGTTATCTTCTACCGTTACGGTAATTGACTTGCTTATGGTGTATTCTGCTGCTGTACCCGGATGATAGGTATATCTTGCGGTGATTGTCGTGGTTCCTGCGCTGACCCCTTTAATCAGAATACCCATTGATTGGTTGCTCACAGTACATACTGAAGTGTTGTCGGAAGAGTATGTCGGTGTTTCCTTTGTGAGATTTGCAATCTCACCGCCTCTGTTGATGGTCTTCAGATACAGTGTCATATCTTCTCCTACATCAAGCGTTACAGCATTCACTGCAGAGTTTGCCGCATATCGGTTCGAGAAAATAAATCCTTCGATGGTGCCTGTTGCGGTACATTCTTTACATACATCCTTTGCTGACGGCGGAGCGATCTTCTTTTCACTCGAGCCGTAATGTCCGCTGGTAACCCTCGTTCCGTCAGGATACAGAAGTTTAGGATCCTTGACAACGAATACTTTCTTTTCTGTTACACAATGTTCGTTGGGAAGTTTTCCCGTAATTGCGCAGACTTCAATTTCCTTATGCATATTGTCCGCTTCGGAGGGATATGTTCCCTTTGCGAAGTACTCGCTGACAACTTTGCTTCCTCTCGGGTCTTTTTCCGTAAGCTCTGTGGGAGCAAGTCCGGAAACAGCATCTACCGCCGCAGAATATACATTGCTCGGTCTTGACGGGAGCTTTTCATCGGGGAGATCTTTCTTATCATAGAATTCACGGAATACTTTTTCCCAAAGCTGTGCGGGGCTTCGTGAACCACCGCCGCCGATTCCGACATTGAGTTCATATGTTGTCTTACCCACAGTTACTCTCTGCTGGTCATATCCGTACCAGAAAGCACCTGTATATCTCGGAGTAAATCCGACGAACCAAGTTACACCGTTGGAGTCTGTTGTACCTGTTTTTCCGCCCATCTGCTGTCCGGGAACACTTCTTGTGGTCGTTCCGCCACGGACAACCTCTCTGAGGCAGCTCGTAATGAGCCATGCTGTATCTTCACTGATTACCTGAACCGTTTCCTGTGCAGATTCAAGTATGATCGTACCGTTTGAATCTTCGACTCTTGTATAGAATGTGGGGGTTACTCTGTAACCGCCGTTCGGGAATGTTGTGTATGCCGCAGCAACCGAAAGCGGTGTCTGACCATAAGTATAACCTCCGAGAGCGAGCGCCGCAGAGTTCATATCGTTTGCATCACCTTCTCTTGCGATTTCAAGACCAAAACGTTCCGCATATTCTGCAGATATATCAACTCCGACTTTTTTCTGAGCAAGTACTGCAACTATGTTTACAGATCCGACTATGGCATCCCTTACGGACATCATGCCCGTATATGTTGACGGTGTGTTTACAACTGTCCACGAACCGAAGTTCATTCTTACATTGTTGAATGTGGACGCAAGGGTAAGTATTCCTGCATCAAGACCTGCCGCATATACTGTCATAGGCTTCGTCGTCGAACCGATCTGGAATTTTCTGAGCGCACGGTTCAGAGAAAGTGAGCCTGTCTTCTCTCTTCCGCCGATAATACCGGATACATAACCTGTCTTGTTCTCAATGATGGCCCCGCCGACCTGAACGATGTATTCAGTTTCAACACCTGTCTGCTTTGTTACAGCTGCGGAAGCTCTTTCGGCCGAATAACTCTGTGACGGGAAGTTTGACGAACTTGACGCATGTTTTTCCAGTGATTTCTGGATAACCGGATCTACAGTAGAGTATATCTTCAGACCTCCGTTAAGAAGAAGGTCGATGGCATCAGATTCGGAATACGCATATTCTTCCACGAGATCTTCGAGAACTTCGTTATATACAGCATCTGTGAAGTATGTGTAGCTTGAAGTAAACTTCGGAAGGATAAGGCCTATCTTGTTATTTTCAAGTTCATCAAGAGCGATCTCATGCTCCTTCTTACTGATATGTCCAAGCTCAAGCATCTTGTCAATAACAAGAATAGCTCTGTCGCGGTTATCATAATCGTGTCCGACAATTGTGTTTCCGTCTTCATCTTTTGTTGTTACAATGAAACGATCCCCTTCTTCGTCTGTATCATAACGATACGGCACATAAAATGCAGGAGAGTTGATTATAGATGCAAGAACCGCACTCTGTGCGATTGACAACTCTGAAGCATCGACTCCGAAATACAGATTTGCTGCAGACTGGATACCCCATGTCAGGTGCATGTTTACTTCGTTGAGATATGCTTCGAGAACTTCTCTTTTTGACAGATTCTGCTCGGTTTCGTATGCGAGCTTCCACTCCATAAGCTTTCTTGTGACAAGCTTTTCACTTGAAAGGTGCGTAAGCTTGATGAGCTGCTGGGTAATGGTACTTCCTCCGGGGCCGTCAAGGTTGCCTTGTGTGAGAACCTGTACGATGGCTTTACCCGTACCTCTTATGTCAACACCCTGATGAGAATAGAATCGCTGGTCTTCGATGGATATGAATGCCAGCTGAACGAGTTCGGGAATTTCCTCAATATCAACAGGGATACGCTTTTCTGTGGTTTCAAGCTCCTGATATTCCTTTCCGTTGATATCGTATACCATAGTTGATGATGTAAATTCAAATTTCGTGGTATCAAGAGGAGGTGCCTGCATCATAATGGATGCAACAACCCCTATTCCGATGAATCCGACAATACAGCACAGGAAAAATGCTACCAGTATGACTTTCTTCCATACGGCAAGTCCCTTCTTCTGTTTTGACTTTTTCCCTTTTTTACTTTTTGATTTTTTATTGTTATCGTCTGTCACTGCCGGTAAATTATTTTTGTCGTCACTCATAACAGACCTCCTTTGCACTTTTTCATAAGCTTCCTCATTATATACTTTTTTTTCTCCATTAGCAACAAAACGAGAGAGTTTATATTAATTTCGTGATATTTTTATTCCCGAATTATCCATCGAGGTGTTTTTTCGCCATTTTTTTCATACGATCGTATATATAATGGGCGCATATATAAATTTCAGAAATAAAGCAGGCAAATTTTATATTTCTTGTTGAATTGAATCCTCAAATTATATATAATATAGTAGACTGTACAGTTGAAATATGCGAAAGGAGAAGACCTATGGATTCATATAACGACAAATTGATAGACCATGCAAAACAAGTATCATCGGACATTGAGAATATCATCAACAGACCGTTGTCTTTCTCCTATTGCGATGACTTCTTCGACGACAGCTATCCCTGCACAGATTATTCACCCCTCGTTGCAGAGCCACTCGTAAACAAGCAGTACAGCAAAGAAACACAGGAAATCTGCGGAACACGCAAACAAGATCCGGAAAACAACACCCGGGAAGAAGTAAAAACGCAGAAGAATGTTACTATGAAATACGCACCGGCAGAAGAAACCGACAAGCGTGAAGCCCCGAAGAAAAAAGATTTTACCGCAACTGTTGACATTTTCGGTGAAGAAAGAAACGACGAGGATTTTCTCCTGAATTATGATATAAACAGGCTGTTTGATATTCAGAGAGAGGTTGCCATTCTTGCAAATGCCCTTCAGAAATATCAGGTAAACCGTTCAAAAGAAATACGGGAGGAAGCCGTAACAAAAAGCAGAAAAGAAGAAGAACTCAACAAGAAAAAACAGATTATCGATGATCTCGTAAATGATATTTCCGGCCTTTATGAAAATCTTAAAGTCAGGGAAAACATCATCGCCCAGAAAGAAAAGCTTATACTCAGCATCGAAGATGGAAAACAGGCTTCCACGGAAAAAACGCCGGAAAAGCCCCGTAAGGAACAAAAGAAACCGGAAGCACCGACACCGAAAAACGACTTTACATTCGTTGCTGCAGATGATTTCGGTCTCAACAACATTTCTATCAGTGCCATAAATGATGCCATAAGCTCATTGAAATAATTACATACACAGGAGTGTCAGTTTTTGACACTCTTCTTTTTATGTGATATTCCTGATCACTTCACACTGTTTTCCATAATGAATTTTAAGAACAGGCAATTCTTTTATTTCAATATGAGTTTACAAAAATCTGCCTGTTTCGCATTGACAAAAATCTGCCGGAATTATAGACTGAAATCAATAAGTAAAAATATATTAAACAAAATAATCAGAAGGAGAAATACTATGGCAATGAACAGAAGAGAGAATATGCTTGCTCTCATCAATCATGAAAAACACGATCATGTCCCTGTAACAACATTCGATGTATGCGGATGCGGTGGCAGCAGGGAAACATTTGAAAACGGCCCGGGAAACGGCGGATATGACGGATTCGGATGCCTCTGGGAAAACACATCTTCAGCAAACGGCGCAGGAGTTCCCGCACCGAACAGTGCTGTACTTAAAGATGTAACAGAATGGAAGAAAGTAGTAAAATTCCCGAAATTTGAAGAATATGACTGGGAAGGAGCTGCAAAAGAAGCTCACGGCAGATTCAACAAAGAAAATCAGATCCTCGAATACGGTTTCTGGAACGGTCCGTTCCTTCGTCTTATGCACCTTATGGGATTTGAAGAAGGCCTTATCGCTATGTATGAAGAGCCGGAAGCTTGTGCTGAACTTTTAGATGCTATCGTTGATTACAGAATAAAAACTCTGGAATATGTGGTAAAATACTTCAAACCTGATGTTGTATGCGTATACGATGACGTAGCTACGGAAAGAGGTCTTTTCATGTCTCTCGAATCTTACAGGACACTCATCGCTCCCGCGCACAAAAAATTTAACGATGCGGCAAAATCCATGGGAGTAATCCCGCACCTTCACGTTTGCGGAAAATGCGAAGATACAGTTCCCACAATCATTGAAGAAGGCGCTCACGCATGGGAAATCTGTCAGCCGGAAAATGACCTGGTCGGCCTCGGAAAGAAATACGGCGACAAACTTGCATTCATCGGCGGATATGATATGATCGGAGAATATTCTTACAAGCCCGCAACAGAAGAACAGCTCAGACAAAGCGCAAGAGACACTATCGATATGTATGCTCCGCAGGGCAACTTCGGTTTCTCCGGTATGCTCATGATGACAGACAGAGAAAAAATGATGAACTACGCAAGAATCCTTGCAGACGAAGCATTTAAATACGGTACGAATTACTATTTATAAATACAAAAAGGTGCCCGACGGCACCTTTTTGTATTTGTACGGACAAAATCTTCACAGACATAGCACTAAGGACTGATAAATTTGTGTTTTTTTCGGAATAAGTATATAATACAGACATAAACATTGCGGAGGAGATATATGCCTGTTCAGATCATCAGAAACGACATCACAAAAATGGAAGTCGATGCAATCGTCAACCCTTCCAACAGAACACTTACCATGAGCGACGGTTTAAATGGCAGAATACTGCAAAAAGCCGGAGAACAGATCATAAATGACTGCCTTTCTCTCGGAGGATGCTCTGTGGGAGAAGCAAAGATAACAAATGCATATGCCCTTCCGGCAAAATATGTCATACATACTGTCGGGCCGGAATGGAAAGGCGGAAATTACGGAGAAAAAACACTTCTCGGTTCATGCTACAAAAAGGCTCTGAAGCTTGCAGATGAATATAATTGCGAAAGCATCGCTTTTCCGCTCATAGCATCGGGGGCACAGGGATATCCGAAAGACGAGGCGCTGAATATTGCCCTGAATACTGTCGGTCAGTACCTCATGGACAGAAATTATGATACGGACATTACCGTATACATAGTCGTATACGACAAGGAAGGATTCCGCCTGGGGAGCAGACTTTTTCCGCAGATAAAATCCTATATCGATGACAACTATGCCATAATATATGACAGAAGAAGAAATTCAAAAAGAAGCTCTCGTGTGCTTTCTGCGTCACATATTGATGATGATTTCGCAGAAGATGACTGTTCTGCAAAAATGTGCTCCCCGCAGGTTGCCGCACAGACAGCTCCGTCCCTTGAAGAACAACTCAGTAACCTTGATGAAAGCTTTTCGGAAATGCTCATAAGGAAAATTGACGAAAAGGGTATCAGAAACTCCGACTGTTACAAAAAAGCCAACATAGACAGAAAACTGTTCTCGAAAATAGTAAACGACAAATACTATAAGCCGAAAAAGACCACCGCAGTGGCATTTGCCGTTGCGCTTGAGCTTTCACTTGAAGAAACCAATGAGCTTCTTAAAAAAGCAGGTTATGCACTTTCCTACAGCGATAAATTTGATGTAATCATCCGGTATGTTATCTCAAATAGCAATTACCGCATAAATGACATAAATGTGGTGTTGTTTGAGTATGACCAGCCGCTTCTCGGAAGTGTGTCATAAAAATAACTTGTCGCTTTCTATGCGACCACTGTAAATCAAAAACCTCCTATAATATGTTTGTAAAATATATTACGGAGGTTTTATTTATGAGAAAAGGTTTAACGGAAATCGTATTTATTCTTGACCGCAGCGGTTCAATGTACGGACTTGAAGCAGATACCATCGGCGGATTCAACTCAATGATAGAAAAACAGAAAAAACTGCCGGGAGAAGCTTATGTATCGACGGTATTGTTCGATGATGAATGCGTTGTACTACACGACAGGGTAAGTATTGACAATGTACCTCCTATGAGTGAAAGAGATTATTATGTCGGAGGCTGCACAGCTCTTATGGATGCCATAGGCGGCGCGATCCATCATATCGGAAATGTCCACAAATATGCACGTAGCGAAGATATACCGGAAAATACACTGTTCGTCATTACAACAGACGGAATGGAAAATGCCAGCAGAAACTATAATGTTTCAAGAATAAAGGAAATGATAGAAAGTCAAAAAAGAAAATACGGCTGGGAATTTTTATTCCTCGGGGCAAATATCGATACCATCGGTACAGCAAAAGTGTTCGGCATCGACAGCTCCCGTGCAGTAAACTACCGCAGTGACAAACAGGGAACTAGACTCAACTATGATGTCATAAGCGATGCCATCGAAGGAATCCGCGCAAATGCGGTAATCTCAGAAAACTGGAAAGAACGCATCGAAGAAGATATGAACAGAAGGTAAAAAGATAAGCCTGCGGAAATATTCCGCAGGCTTGTTTATGTTCCGTAAGTTATTTACATATTGTAGTAAAGTTCAATAAACGGTCTGAGCTTTTCGAAAGCGAGTTTTCTGTGGCTGAGAAGATTCTTTTCTTCATCTGTCATCTCTGCGTAAGTCTTGCCTGTTGCATCAACGATAAAGAGCGGATCATACCCGAAGCCGTTTTCGCCCCGGTATTCGTAGCCTATTTTCCCTTTTACTTCCCCTCTCATCACTGCCTGAGAGCCGTCTTCAAACACAACAGCCGCAGCGGAAACGAATGTTGCCGTTCTTTCTTCGGGCGACGTACCTTCGATGTTTTTCAGGAGAAGCTCGTTGTTTGCATGGTCGTTTCCGTGCTGCCCTGCATATCTTGCGGAATTGATTCCCGGAAGCCCGTTGAGAAGATCAACGCATACGCCTGAATCGTCCGCAACTACTGTTTTTCCGTAAAGAGAGTGGATATATTTCGCCTTGATAAGAGAGTTTTCTTCAAATGAATTTCCGTCCTCAACGATATCCCCGTCAAAATTAACATCTTTAAGCGTAAGGATCTCGTATTCGGGAAGTATCCTTCTGAGTTCCTTTGCTTTATGTTCGTTTCCCGTAGCGAAGATGATGGTATTCTTTTCTTTATCTTTGTTTATTGCCGCTTTCTGCATTTCTATCAGTTCAAAAATGGCTTTCTGCGCATGTGTGATAATGGCATCCATTTCTTCCCTTTTTATGGGGCGGGCTTCACCTGTTGCCTGCAGTTCGATAAAGTTTCCGTCTTCGTCCATTACTACGTTTACATCAGCTTCCGCATGGCTGTCCTCTGAATAGCAAAGGTCTGTAAGAACTTCTCCGTCCACCACACCGACAGAAACCGCCGCCGCATATTTCGGCATCGGGTCCTCCGTAATAAGCCCCTGATCAAGCAGTTTATCAAGTGCATCCCTGAGTGCCACAATGCTGCCTGTAATGCTTGCAGTACGCGTGCCTCCGTCTGCATTTATGACATCGCAATCGATCCATATAGTTCTCTCACCTAATTTTTCAAGATCAACTATACTTCTGAGGCTTCTGCCGATAAGTCTCTGAATTTCTGCGCTTCTTCCGTCAAGCTTCAGTTTCGAAATATCCCTCTGCTTTCTTGTGGCATTTGCACCGGGAAGCATACTGTATTCCGCGCTGATCCAGCCTTTGTTCTGTCCTCTGAGAAATCCCGGAACTTTTTCTTCCACAAAAGCCGTACATATAACTTTTGTGTTGCCGCTCTGAATGAGCACACTGCCCTGCGGGTTGTCCAGGAAATTTCTTTTTATACTTATATTTCTTAACTGATCATTTTTTCTGTCTGTTCTCATCTATATCTCTCCGTTTCTGTATAACATACCAATTATATATACTTTTTTCATTTATTGCAATGAGTAGCAGGCGAATTCATAAAAAGCCTTTTTGTCAAAAATCTGTACGAAGACATAGCATTTGTGGTACAATGAACAAAATAACTCATAAATTGCCGTTAATTCACGACTGCCGGTGATTTATGGTACGGAAACAGGAGATAATATATAATATGACAAAGATATACTTTTTTATCGGTGTCGGACTTGTAACCGTATGGGTCCTCACCTGGTTCGGCGTCAAAGGAATGTACAAATCCCTCGACAGAGGCGAGGAAAGCAGATTCGTAAAGATGTTTATTCCCAAAGACTTACAGAAAAATCTCGATGATATCGAAAGACAGGCCCAGATAGATCAGAAGCGCAGGGAGAGAAAACTCGCAGAAAAAGAACAGGCGGAAGATAAGGAGTAAAAAATATGCAGGTTGTATTGATCAGCGGAATGTTGGCGGCAGGCAAAAGCATCGCTCTGAGAGTGGTGCAGGATCTTGGGTATTACTGCGTTGACAACCTTCCCGCAAATATGATAAAGGATTTCATTGAGCTGGTAAGCTCCGGCGAAAATGCCCCCGAAAAGATCGGCCTTGTGGTAGATATGCGCGGACAGGCTTTTTTTAAAGAACTCGAAGATGCCCTTGCGTACCTGAGCCAGCACACAGATCTCAAGAGAATATTTGTTGATGCGGATGATGATGTACTCATACAGAGGTATAAAACACAGCGTCGCCGTCATATTATGAGTGAAGGCGAAAGACTTGAGCTTACCATAAAGAAAGAACGTGAACTTATGAGTATGCTCAAGGGTGTGAGCGACTATGTAATTGACACTTCACTCACCACAGACAACGAATTCAGGGCTAAGCTTCTTGAGATACTTGATACCGGCGACAGAGACCGCCTGCAGGTAGCGCTGGTTTCTTTCGGATTTAAATATGGTATTCCCACAGATGCGGATTATATATTCGATGTGCGTTTCATTAAGAATCCGTATCACGACCTTTCTCTCAGGCATATGACCGGTCTTGATGCGGGAGTAAAAGAATATATCTCGGGATTTGACGAAACAAAGGAGTTTACAGAGAAGATATCATCTCTTCTCGATTATGTGATCCCTCAGTTCATCAATGACGGAAGAAGACAGCTTATAGTTGCGTTTGGGTGCACTGGCGGCAGACACCGCTCTGTATTTTTTGCGGAATCAATGAAAGAGCTTGCACTGAAACACACAAATAATGTTGATATAGAGCATAGGGACATTCATAAGGACAGTTACTGATGAAAAGACATAATACTTTAAAAGACAAAAACGTTGTGCTTATCGGCGGTGGCACTGGGAGCAGTGTTTTTCTGAGAAAACTCAAAAACTACACACAGAATATAACGGCAATCGTGAATGTATGCGATGACGGCGGAAGCACCGGGACTATCCGCAAGGATTACTCTGTCATTGCTATGGGAGATATCCGCAACTGCATTGTTGCCCTCTCCGACGAAGAAAGCGTTATGAGCCGCGTCATAAATTATCGTTTCAAAGACGGATTTATGAGTAAACAGAGTGTTGGAAACATTATTATTACAGCACTGGATGATATTATGGGAAGCTTCCCTCTGGCGATAAGTGCAATATGTGACGTACTCGCCATTACAGGTAAAGTTCTCCCCGTAAGTACGGACAATATCACACTCTGCGCAACGATGAAAAACGGAAAGACAGTCAAAGGGGAATCTGAAATACCGAAATATGCCGCAAAGCACAAAACTGCCATCGAAAAGGTATACAATAACCCCGAAAACGCAACCGTATTCAGCGAATGTGTGGAAGCCATAAAAAATGCCGACGTAATAATTTACGCGCCGGGAAGCTTATATACTTCAATTATTCCCAACTTCCTTGTGGAAGGAATGACTCAGGCGCTGAAAGAAAGCAAAGCGGAAAAATTCTGGATAATGAACCTTATGACACAGAAAGGCGAAACACAGCACTTCCGTATGTCGGATCATATCAAAGCATTCGAAAAACATTCCGGAGGAGAAAAGCTTGCGGACGTTATCATCTACAGCACTTCTTCTGTGGATGATGCCACACGAACACGATATAAACTGCAGGGTGCGGCGCCTGTAGAAGCTGACGTACAGGATAAACACTGTGAAAAATACGAGATGGTGGGACTTGACCTTGCGGAAGTCGTTGACGGAGCAGTAAGACACAACAGCTCTGTTGCCATCGATTATATATGCAGGAGGCTTTATGATCAGGGAAGGTAAGCTCACAAACAGGCAGCTCGAAGAAATGATTTTTTCAAAGCTCAGAAAAAACAGAACAGAAACAGTAACAGGTGCAGGTGTGGGAAAAGACTGTGCAGTCCTTGATCTTGCGGATAACTACTGCGTTCTTTCAACAGACCCAATAACAGCAAGCGAAGATGGGCTGGGAAAACTCTGCGTGAATATTTCCACCAACGATATTGCCTCATCCGGAGCGGAGTCTGTCGCCATAATGATAACAATGCTTATCCCTCCTCATGAAAGTATGGAAAATGTGGAAAAAGTCATTGACGAAGCTATCTCTTCATGTAACGAGTTAAATATTGACCTTATCGGTGGACACACGGAAGTTACAGACGCTGTAAACAGAATAATTCTTTCCGCTGTTGCAATAGGCAAAATGCCTAAAAAGCCTTTCAGGGAAGTTGTGGCAGGAGATAAACTTGTAATGAGTAAATTCGCCGCAACTGAAGGCATCGGCATCATTTCATCCGCTCATTCGGATAAACTCAGAGAAATCCTTTCGGAAGAAGAACTTCTTGAGGCTATGGATATGCTCAATCATACATCCGTAAAGCAGGAAGGCATAATCGGCTCGCAGATGAACGTAAAGCTCATGCATGATGCGACGGAAGGCGGTGTCCTCGGTGCTGCATGGGAAATGGCAGACAATGCATCTTTAGGCCTTACTGTATATAAAGATCTCATTCCCATAAAGGATGTTTCCGTAAAAACAGCGAGATTTTTTAACATCGATCCGTACAGGCTTATTTCAAGCGGAGTCATGCTCTTCGCTACAGACAACGCAGAACAGCTGAAGGAAGAACTTCTCAGAAACGGCATAAATGCGGAAATCATCGGTGAATTTACAGAAGCCGGTATGCTCATATCGGAAGGCGGCAATACATACGAACTCACTCCGCCGGAATCGGATGAGTTATATAAATTATAGAGAAAACATCTATAATAACAGACTGCATACGCAGTCTGTTATTATTTACAGATAAATATAAATTCACATTTTGGGCAATTCACGTTTCCCCTATAAAATATCCGGACAACCGGACCATTTACAACAAAATTATAATGTGATAAAATACCACTCAACAGGTGAATATTTATGAACAATGAAAACAGATCAATAATAAAAGAAGCATTTAAGCTTTCTATCCCCGTGGCCACGGGATTTCTGCCACTGGGAATCGCCTTCGGCATACTTATGGAGTCTATAGGGTATAACTGGATATACTCGGGATTTTTCTCTCTCATTGCATTTGCCGGAAGCATACAGTATCTTTCTATATCGCTCCTTACTTCCTCATTTAATCCCGTAAACGCATTTCTTGTAAGCCTTATGGTAAACGCAAGGCATCTTTTTTACGGAATATCCCTTATGGACAAATATTCCGATTCGGGGAAATATAAAAACTATCTGATTTTTGCTATGTGTGATGAAACTTTCTCCATCACATCAAGCCTTGAGATAGCGGATAAGAAAACAAGAAACAAGATGTTTTTCTATGTATCTTTGTTTGACCATTTTTACTGGGTGCTCGGCTCAGTCATCGGTGGGATAATAGCAGGAAGCATACAGTTCAATTCCATGGGTATGGATTTCGCGCTTACGGCTCTCTTTGTGGTTCTTTTCCTTGAGCAGATGCTCAAAAAAGAAAACCGGCTTCCGGGTATTATCGGTTTCGGCGCAAGTGTGCTGTCACTTCTGGTATTCGGTTCATCGTCAATGATAATTCCGGCAATGATAATAATACTCGTAATATTCCTTTTCGGAGGTGACAGATTATGCAGATGACATTCACACAAAGTATAATAACTATCCTTGCAGTCTCACTCGGCGTAATGGTGACAAGATTCCTGCCGTTTATACTCTTTTCCGGAAACAGAAAGATGCCGGAAAAATTTGCTAAGCTTAAAGAACTTATTCCGCCTGCAATGATGGGGCTTCTGGTGGTTTATTGCCTGAAAGATGTTTCTTTTACCACGGCACCGTACGGAATTGCGGAGCTTGTTTCTATAGCTGTGGTTGTGGGACTTCATCTTTACAAGAGAAATTCACTTTTATCAATATTCGGAGGAGTTGCTGTATATATGGTGCTTATACAGGCAGTATTATAAAGTAAATTGTAAAAATAAAGGCTTCACAGTTGTTATTTGAAGCCTTTTTATGATACAATAATCAGTAATTCATAAATAATATTTTGGAGGACAATATGAAAGTAATTTTATTGGCTGATGTACAGGGTGTTGGAAAACAGCAGCAGGTAATAGATGTAAAAAGCGGCTATGCAAACAATTTCCTTTTCAAAAAAGGTCTTGCGGTAGTTGCAAATGATGAAAATATGAAAGCGCTCAACGAACAGCTCGCTATCAAGAGAGCAGAAGAAGCGGCTATCAAAGCAGAAGCCGAAAGAGTAAGAGACGTCATCAAAGGTCAGAGCGTAAAAGTTACCGCTTCAGGAGGTCCTGACGGAAAACTCTACGGTTCAATAACATCAATAGATATCGCTTCATCAATAAAAGATCAGTTCGGTGAAGATATCGACAAAAGAAAGATCATTCTTGCAAGCCCCATTAAGAGTGCGGGAACTTATACTGTAAAATGCAAGCTTCACGCAGGCGTTGAAACAGAGTTCTATGCTGTTGTCACAGTAAAGTAATATATGAAGGTGAGCACTCCCTCCCCGAAACTGCCGCCACACAGCGATGAAGCGGAAAAAAGCTTGCTGGGGCTTATGCTTTTGGACAAATCTGCGGTGCTGGTAGCAGTGGACTCCCTTACTGCGGATGATTTTTACTCCGCACAGAATCAGATGATATATTCCGCAATGTACAAACTTCACCGTGAAGGATACACAGTGGATTATGTATCACTTCTTGACAGGCTTACTTCCTCGGGCAACATCGAAAAGGTAGGTCTTACTTATCTTGCGGAACTTATGGACACAGTATCATATTCGGAAAACGCAGCACAGTACTGCCGTATAATCACCGAAAAAAGTACTCTCCGCAAGCTCATCAGCGGTCTCGGAAATGTTATCTCGCAGTGTTACAGCCAGGATGACGACGTACAAAGCATACTCGAAGCAGCAGAAAGAACTGTGTATAACCTTTCGCTGAACTCCGCGAACAATGATCTGACAATAATAAAAGATATTATCCGTCCCCTTGTTGACAAAGTTGGCGATCTTTACGAAAGAAACGAGACATTTACAGGTGTGCCCACAGGATTTACGGAACTTGATTCCCTCACTAACGGCCTTCAGCCCGGAGACCTCATTCTTCTTGCGGCCCGTCCGTCAATGGGTAAAACCGCTTTCGGCGTGAATATCGCACAGAACGCCGCATTCCGTCACGGAAAGACCGTTGCCATATTCTCGCTGGAAATGAGTGCGGAACAGCTCGCAACGAGAATCATGTCTGCTGAAAAGATGTTTGATACGAAGCTTATGCACAACCCTGCAACGATAAGTTCTGTATACAACAAGCTTCTTTCCCTCAATCAGGAGGTTACGGAAAGAGAAACTCCTCTTTATATAGATGACACTTCCGCTATTTCTATCGGGGAAATGCGTTCCAAGCTCAGAAAGCTCAAAGCGAGAAGAGGCCTTGATCTTGTTGTAATCGACTATCTGCAGCTTATGAGCACAAATATGAAGACGGAAAACCGTCAGCAGGAGATCACTCTTATTTCAAGAGAACTCAAAGGTCTTGCTAAAGAACTGAACTGCCCGATCCTCACACTCTCACAGCTCTCCCGTGGTCCCGAAAGCAGAACAAACAAGCGACCGATCATGAGTGACCTTCGTGAAAGTGGTGCCATCGAGCAGGATGCGGATATCGTTATGATGCTTTACAGAGAAAGCTACTACAATCCCGAATATCCCACAAAGGAAACGGAACTTATCATCACCAAAAACCGTAACGGTGAAGTCAAAACAATCAAACTCGACTTCCGTCCGGAATACACACTTTTCTCGGACTACTCCGGTACATATGACAATCAATCAGAATAATGTCTGTATCAGAACCCATTTCCTTGTCAGAAATGGGTTTTATGATATAATGTAATATAACAAATTTCTAATCAGTATGAGGAGGTTTACATTATGAGTATAGTAAAAATCACCGACTTCAACCACTGGATCGATATGAGTCTGTTCAGTGAAAACAAGTTCATTTCGGAAAACTGCAATATCGAAAAAATTCAGAAATTCCTTGACGAAAATGTAAAGGTAAAGGATCTCAGAGTAACCAAGGCAGAAATCAATACAAAAGGAAATTTCACATCTCCCGTTATAACTCCCGGAATGATGCCGGCAACAGAGTATACCGGTCTGCCCGCATTCTGCGACATACATATTGAACATTGCACCGGTAAACATACGGAAAATATCATCTTGTGGATTCCCCTGGTATGGAATGAAAGATTTTTCGGCTGCAACGGAGGCGGAAACCGCACCATTATGTGGATGCCCGAATTTTTGGGTGCAGGATCAAGACAGATATCTATGCCTGTAGCACTGCGAAACGGATATGCATGCGCATGCACGGATGCAGCCTGCCGCAGTGAACAATTCTTTGGCTGGGGCGTTGACCACGAAAACAAAGAGTTCGATTACGAAATGTATTTCAACTGGATCGACTACAGCACTCATATAATGGCCGTAGTCGGAAAGTCTGTAACGGAATTTATATGCAATAAGCCTCCGAAATACAGCTACACAATGGGAGCCTCCGGAGGCGGAAGACAGGTTGCATATTCGGCACAGAAATACCCTCAGGATTATGACGGTTACTGGGCAGATTGTCCTGTACTCACATACCAGAAAATGCTTCCTGCGCTGGCGTGGCCCGCTGTTGTAATGAATGAATACAACAATGCTATGCATCCGGCCAAATTCGAGGCATTCAGGGAAGCCGTATGGGAAAAGGCCGGCGGAAAAGATGCATTCTACGAAACCACTGACTACATAGATTTCGATGCCTTCAGCCTTATCGGAAAAGAAACACCTGCCGGTGAAATCACTCATACTGATGCTGTGGTTATGCACAAAATATGGGAAGGTGCACGTTCTCCCGAAGGAGAATTTCTCTGGTACGGAATGCGCCCCGGAGTAACCGCATGGGAAGCAAACGGATACTCAGCAGTAGCGCAGAAGGAAGACGGAAGTTACAAAGCTGTTCCTTTCAGCCTGACCGTGGAATATATGAGAGACTGGCTCCTTATGGACAATAGCTGGGAGTTTGAATCCCTTACAACCGAAGGCTTCCACAAACTCTTTATAAAGAGTTGTTGTGATTTTTCAAGCATGGATCTCGATAATCCTGATATGCGTAATCTGAGAGATCTTGGCGGGAAACTGATTCTGTGTCATGGTGTGGACGACAGCGCAATCTATGTTGACGGCACAATAGATTATTATGAAAAGATCATGAAAGTCTGCGGCGGACGTGAAAAAACTATGGAATTCGCAAGACTGTTTGTTATCCCCGGTGATGACCATGCAAGCTATGCAAAATTCGGATGCGGTCCGAGTAACGCAACGGCAATGGCTGCACTGACGGAATGGGTCGAAGAAAACAAAGCGCCGGATTTCATTCGCGGACAGCATTTTGACAAAAATACTATGAGTGCAGACAGAGAAAAAAACAATCCCGTATATTAAGATATTGTTTATTACACAAAAACCTGCCATATATGTATGGCAGGTTTTCTTTATAGACTATAAAACACGATGATTTAAAGTTCTCTCTTTTCATAAAACCTTACGGAAAGCCTGAGCGATATGAGCAGAATCACTGCACCCAGTAAAAATATCACAAACGGAAGATATTCTACCGCAAAGAGATTCTCAATGGGGTTGTTGAACACAAATCCCATCACAAGGCCTGTAAATCCCCCTATGACAAGCATCTGCACAAGCCTTGCACGCTCATGACCAAATCTGAAGATGATCGGTGCGGTGAGGGAAAAACCGCATACAGAAATAAATGACTGAAGGCACAGAATATGCACTATGGTCATTATGCTGAACTGCGACATTCTTATGAGAATGACCGTATTTACCACTATGGAAAACACCCCTGCAAGCCCGATACAAATAATCCCAAGAATATATTTTTCTTCCACAATGTTTCTTTTTGTTACGGGAAGGGTCTGTGCATATTCCAAAAAACGGAAACTTTCGTCGTATGATATGAGCGTTGACGGAAATATTCCCGCAAGCACCGTCGGATAAAGTGTGAAAAAAGAATTTATACCGCCAAACATACCGAATACTCCGAATGTGAGCATCAGAAAAAGGTATACTTTCAGGTATTTCTTAATCATACAGAAATCTTTATATAAAATCCCTTTCATGCGTTGTCCTCCCTTGCCATAAAAATAAACAAATCCTCTATTGTTACATTTGTGGTGTTTACGCCTTCGGGAATATGATCTTTACGCATAAGCACTTCCACTCCGTAGGTCGTTATTTTTTTGCCTATTATAATATCCGAAGAAATATTCTCGTATTGCTCTTTTGTGAAAAACGCAATCCTGTGTTCTTCACGGAGTCTGTCCTTTTCTTCGCAAAGCAGAAGCTGTCCGTTATGAAGAAATGCTATATAGTCGCATATTTTTTCAAGGTCACTGACAATATGCGAAGATATAAGAATGGAATTATTTTCGTCTCTCGTAAACTCCGCAAATATATCCAGAATCTCATCTCTTATCACAGGATCAAGTCCGCTTGTTGCTTCATCGAGAATAAGAAGTCTTGCTTTGTGGGAAAGAGCCACCGCAATGTGAAGTTTCATTCTCATACCTTTTGAGAGTTCCTTATATTCTTTGTCAAAAGGCACTTCAAATCTTTTGAGATAGCCGTAAAACTGCTCCGTGTTCCAGTTTTTATAGATATCTTTCATCATTCTGTCAATATCTCTTCCACTCATACAATGAGGCAGACCGTTTTCACCGAGAACAACTCCGATATCTTCCTTAGTAAGAGTGAAATTATCTTTATTGTCTTTTCCGAGTACGGTTATTTTTCCACTGTCACGCTTTATCATATCCATTATCAGCTTTATGAGCGTGGTTTTTCCTGCACCGTTTTTTCCTACAAGCCCCATTACTGTCCCCGAAGGGAGAGTAAGATTGAGATTCCTGATAGCAAAGTCACCGTATGACTTGTTAAGACCTTCGATTTTTATAGCATCCATAATCTAATCCTCCCACATGATCTCCCACATATCAAGAACTTCCTCTTTTGTCAGGCTGCACAATTCGCTCAGATTTATTATCTCCTGCATATATTCCTCGATCCTGCGGAGATTCTCTTCACGGAGAAGCTGAATGTTTTTTTCTGCCACAAAACAGCCCTTTGCGGGAAGAGTATATATAAATCCTTCCCTTTCAAGCTCCTCATAAGCACGCTTTGTGGTTATGACACTTATGCGCAGGTCTTTAGCCAGGGAGCGTATAGACGGAAGCGCATCATTTTCTTTCAGCGACCCGCTTATTATCTGATTTTTGATCTGTGTATAGATCTGTTCGTAAATTGGGGAATTTCCCTTGTTGTCAATGAATATATTCATAGCCTCTCACCGTATACTGTATATGCACAGTATATACAGTATATATACAGTTGTCAATATATTTATAAAATATTTTTTGCAAAAGAAAACACCTGCAACAACAGGTGTTATATACTTGCTTTATTGGAATATAAAACCGTGTAAACAGGTCGCCTGCCACTGAGATCCGATGACATAAGCTCAAAAGAAGTTACCTTTGATGTTACCGGCATTATCTTTATGTCAGAAAGATCGGTGTCTTCATTCAGGACAGTGCGTCTTGCGAGAGTTATGTGCGGAAGGAATTTTTTATTGTCGAAAGATATGCCTTCTTGCTTCAGCGCAGATGTGATCTTCTTCTGCAGATCAATAAGCCCGGGAGTTTTTTCAAGAGCTCCGTAAATAAGCATTTCTCCTCTTTGAGAAAATGATCCGAGATGTGAAAGTTTTAGCTCAAACGGGGCAAACTTGATTCGGGACAGCGTATTTATTATTCTTTCTTTTTCGTCGCTTTCTCCTATGAATGCCAGTGTAAGATGGAGATTGTTTTCGTTTGTTACGGAAGATTTTCTGCTTGATGAACGGATCATATTTTCAACATACAACAGCTCATCTTTCATTTCGGGAGATATTTGTATTGCGATGAATAACCTCATAAGAATCCTTTCTTTTTTCACAAAAAGTCCTGTATAATAAAGTATAGCATAATTTTTAATGAATATCTCATCATTTGTTCATAAATTCATCACATATATGTATTATAATCAGTATATAAAGGAGGAATAAGATGAATAACAACATTGAAAATAAAGATAATGTTTTTCCGGAAGATGAAATAAACAATACTCCGGATGAAACGACTGTCACTGACACGTCGGAGACGACGGAAGCGTATTCTCCGGATTTCATACTTGTAACAGATGATAATGCAGAGAAAGTTACAGCAGAAAAATCCGTGGAGGATATTCTCACAGAAAAACTCAGCGAATACGAAGAGACAAAGCCCGAAGAACTCCGTGAAAATATGAAGGAAGAAATTCAGCCGGAAATTGCGGAAAAAATGCCTGCAGATGAATCTCCGGAAGAAGAAAAAGTGCAGACAATACCACACAGATCATCAAAACCCGAAGGCTATGACTATCGTTTTGCAACGCCGGAGAAGAAAGTCAGAGAGAAAAAGCAAAGAAACTCTTCCGGCATAATTCTCGTTGCTGTATGTCTTATAGTATCGCTTATCGGCTCTTATATCGGCGGATATTACGGAATGCAGAAAGCCATGAAAGCAAACGGAGGCACTGTACTTTATCAGACAGTGCAGAGAACAGACGAAAACGGCAAGGATATACTGACTCTCACCGTTGAATCTGCCGCAGAACTTGTAAAGAGCAGTGTTGTTGAGATAAGGACAGAAACCGTAGTTCAGTCCAGCGGATTTTTCGTTCAGGAATACATTACGGAAGGTGCGGGAAGCGGCGTCATCATTTCCGACGACGGATATATCGTAACAAACAACCATGTTATCGACGGAGCTTCCACAATCCGTGTCAGAACAGTGGACGGCACGGAATATACTGCAAAACTTATCGGAACAGATGCAAAAACCGACCTTGCTGTCGTAAAGGTTGAAGCAGCAGGCCTCAACCCTGCCGTATTCGGTTCGAGCAGTACCCTTAAAGTAGGTCAGGGGGTTGTCGCAGTGGGAAATCCTCTCGGGGAACTCGGCGGAACTGTCACAGACGGTATTATCAGTGCTCTTGAGAGGGAGCTCACAATCGAAAGCCAGAAAATGACACTCCTGCAGACAAACGCAGCAGTAAATCCCGGCAACTCAGGCGGCGGACTTTTCAACCTCAGGGGCGAACTCGTAGGCATAGTCAATGCAAAGTCCGGCGGAAGCGGAATTGAAGGGCTCGGATTTGCTATTCCTGTTGATGATGCGAAGGAAGTAATTGAAGAGCTTATCGATATCGGATACGTTTCCGGAAGGGCATTCATGGGTGTTACACTTATCGACATTCAGGATTACATGACAGCAGCATCTTACAGAGTAAACAAATACGGCGTTTATATCCTCGAAATTCAGGATAATTCCGCAGCTGATAAAGCAGGGCTTAAACCCGGAGATTATGTCGTAGCTCTCGATGACACAGAAATCGAAGATTCCGCTCAGTTCGTTGATATCGTCGGAAGCAAGAGTGTAGGCGACAAAATAATGCTGTATATCGAAAGAGGCGGAGAAAGTATGAGCATTGAAGTCACTCTCGGCGAATATGTTCCCTCAGCCCGCTAAATAAATTCAATTACAAAACAAAACCCATCGGAATACCGATGGGTTTATTCACATGTTATTTCAATATGTACACATAGAAAGATCTTCTTCCAAATCTGAGAGCTTCCTGATGCGTTGCGAAATATACATCTATTCTGTTGTTCTGTATTGCGCCGCCTCTGTCCTCTACTTCGAACACACCATTATTAGGTGATGAATCAAAGTATGGTATGTACAACATAGTCCCGAAAGGCATAAGCTTGGATGCAGCAACAGTATAATACGGCTTCGGACGGGAACCATCTGCTGTGCTTGTCCCGTCATACGGGCCGCAACATATTGAACACGAGCAATATGCTGTTGCCTCAACCTTTACTTTTCTTGAATAACTTAATGTCCCGCCTGATGTGGAAATGGTACCATTGGTCGCCACCGTAAAGTCGTCAAGATTCGTCGGTGCCGATACAGGATTTACGGCTTTCAGCGATGCATACTTTATTGATGCGTCTGCTGTGGCCTGAAGGCTCTTTAATGGAGCCTTTGATGTATTTATGGACAGTGCCTCTATCTGATTTTCATGAGTGATGCTTTCCGTACACAGAAGTATAAGCTGTCTTGCGGAAGTTGCAAGTTCCCTGCCACTTCCTGCATTCATAGGTACAACAGCCACCATTACAGCAAATACAAAGCATACCAAAAACTTTATGATCTTTTTCATTTGCTTCCTCTTGATAATGTAACGCTATTGTAACATATTTTGTGTGTTATGTAAAGCAATTTCGCCTCATCAGACATCTCATTTCATATGCTCATAATTTGAAACGTTGCTCAAAACTTCTGTACTGCAGAGCTTCCGAAAGATGTGTAATACTTAAATTATCACTGTCATCAAGATCCGCAATCGTTCTTGCAAGCTTCAGGACACGATGATAACTTCTTGCAGACATATTGAACCTTTTGAATGCATTTCTCATAAGCTTTTCTTCCCTTTCACCCAATGCACATACATCATCTATCTGTGTCACCGTAAGCTGAGAATTGAAATGCTGCCCTGTGTTTCTGAAACGGTGAAGCTGACGGTCTCTTGCCACATTTATTCTTTCACGCATACTTTCGCTGCTTTCGGGCTTTTCGTCGTCTTTGTTTGTGAGCTTGTCGTAACTTTCCACAGTCACATGGGTAAAAATATCTATCCTGTCAAGAATAGGCCCCGAAAGTTTCTGCATATACCTGTCAACGGCACTCTGCGAACATTTGCACTGATTGTTAGGATCGTTATAATATCCGCAAGGACATGGATTCATGCTCGCAAGAAGCATAAAAGACGAAGGATAAGTTATCATCGCCTGTACCCTTGAAATGCTTACTTCCTTGTCTTCAATAGGCTGACGAAGCACCTCGATGGCACTCTTTGAGAATTCCGCAAACTCATCAAGAAATAAAACCCCGCAATGTGACAGCGATGCTTCCCCCGGCCTCGGAATCCGACCTCCGCCGACGAGCGCCGCAGAGGATATACTGTGGTGAGGAGAACGGAACGGCCTTGTACTGATGAGCGGAGTATCCTCTTTAAGCATTCCGCAGACAGAATATATTTTTGTAACTTCAAGACTTTCACTTTTGCTCATAGGCGGCAGAATAGTAGGAAAACGCTTTGCCAGCATACTCTTTCCGCTTCCGGGAGGTCCGATCATAAGCATATTGTGCGAACCCGCAGCTGCTATTTCCATGGCTCTTTTTACGTTTTCCTGCCCTTTTACGTCCGACATATCCACATCGTATTTCGAATAGTTCCGTGAAAATACTTTGCTGTCGTCTTCCTGCGCAGTTATCATTTTCTTTCCGCAAAGATGATTGACAGCTTCGTTTATATCCCGGGCACCATAAACCTCACATCCATCGACAAGTGCCGCTTCCTTTGCGTTTTCTTTCGGAAGGAGAATCTTTGTATATCCCATCTTCACTGCGGAACTGACCATAGGAAGAACCCCTCTCACACCTTTTAACTTTCCGTCAAGGGACAATTCACCTAAAATAAGATACTCATCAAGATCTTCCTTAATATATATCTGCATGGATGCGGCGAGTATTGCAACGGCGATCCCAAGATCAAAAGCCGCTCCTTCCTTTTTCATATCTGCAGGAGCCAGGTTTATGACAACTCGCCCTTTCGGAAAACGGAATCCGTTGTTCTGGTATGCGGAGCCTATCCTCTCACGGGATTCTTTCACGGCAGTATCCGCAAGCCCTACCATATAAAATGTAGGCACACTTCCGTCACGCACATCTGTTTCTATTGTTACTATTGTGGAGTCAATGCCGAATAGGGCCGAAGAATATGTTTTGCACAGCATTTTTTTCACCTGTTATTACCTTTCAATATATATATTTGCGGAATATGTCGAAAATCCTTCTTTGTTTGTCGAAAAAAAAAATTAAAAAAGTGTAAAAATAAAAAAGGACTTTCTGAACTATTAGCAAATATATAGTGTAGAAAGGATAATGGAATGGACATTTTATACCTGATCTGGTTAAACGGACAAAAAAACATCGGCTCCGCAAGAATGGCAAGCCTTATCGAGCATTTCGGAACAGCACAGAATGTGTACGAGAACAGAGATATTTCCGAATATATGAAAATTGATGGTATAGGTATGGATACGGCAATAAACCTTATTCAGAACAAAGACCTGACTGAGGCCGGCAGAATACTTGAATTCGTTGATAAAAAACATATCGGTCTCATTACATATCAGTCTGAGAAATACCCCCGCAAACTGAAGGAAATATACGGTGCGCCACCGATACTGTATTATAAAGGAACAAATATCTTCACTTCAGACACCCCTTCCATCGCAATCGTCGGCTCACGCAAAGCAACGCCCTACGGCCTGAAAGCGGCGGCAGAACTTTCAAAAGAACTGAGCCAATGCGGAATAAATATAATAAGCGGACTTGCTGCAGGGATAGATGCGGCGGCGCACAGTGCATGCATAAACAGCGGAGGTATAACGGGAGCCGTCCTCGGATGCGGAATAGATGTAGTATATCCTGCAAGCAATAAAGAGCTGTACCTGAAGATAGAGCACAGCGGGGGAATGATCCTCACGGAATTCTCTCCCGGGACATCATCCATCTCCACAAACTTTCCGCAGAGAAACCGTATCATCAGCGGAATATGCGACGGAGTGATCGTTGTGGAAGCGGCACGTTCAAGCGGCTCTCTCATTACAGCAAATTATGCCCTTGAACAGGGAAGAGATGTATATGCGGTTCCGGGGAACATCAACTCCCCTCAGTCCGAAGGAACAAACTCTCTCATAAGACAAGGTGCACGACTCGTGACCTCCGGGAAAGACGTAATAGAAGATATGTACGAGCTTCTCAGGGGAATGTATCCGTCTGAGCAGAAAAAAAATGAACTTCCAGAGCTTGACAAAGACCAATCGGCAGTATATAATGCAATTTCATCAGGTAACAATACTGTAAACGCTGTTTCAAAGTGTTTGAATATGCCGATCGGGACTGTAATGGGAATAGTTTCCACACTTGAAATTGAAGGAATAATCGCAAGTGACATGGGAACACTGTATATTCTCTGAATAATATAAATCCGTCGGCAGGAGGATATTAATTGAGATTAGTTATAGTCGAATCCCCTGCAAAAGCAAAGACAATAGAAAGATATTTACCCGATGACTGCAAAGTCGAAGCGACTATGGGGCATATTATCGATCTGCCCAAAAGCAAACTCGGTGTTGATATAGAAAATGATTTTGAACCGCAATATCAGATAATCAGAGGCAAAGGGCCTACGGTCAAGCAGATCAAATCCCAGGCTGCAAAAGCCGAAGAAGTAATCCTTGCAACTGACCCTGACCGTGAAGGAGAGGCAATTTCGTATCATCTTGCTAATTATCTTGGAATGGATCTTAATGAAAAGAACCGTATCGAATTCCACGAAATAACAAAAGATGCTGTGCAGAATGCTATGAACAACAAGCGCACTGTAGATATGAATCTCGTGGACGCACAGCAGGCAAGAAGGGTCGTTGACCGCCTTGTAGGTTACCAGATAAGCCCTATTCTCTGGAGAAAGCTCCGCAAAGGTCTCAGCGCCGGAAGGGTACAGTCTGTTGCAACCAGAATAATTGTTGACAGAGAAAACGAGATAAGAAATTTCATTGCGGAAGAATATCATCTTATATTCGCAACCCTCCGTAAGCCTTCCACAAAGGAAACATTCACTTCCCAGCTCACAAAAATGAACGGAAAGAAGATCGAAATTTCCACAACGGAAGATGCCCGTGCGATACTGGATGAACTTAATACCCTTGATTTTATCGTCGCAGGTGTAAAAAACGGCACAAAGCGCAAAAAATCCGCTCCTGCATTCACAACGAGTACACTTCAGCAGGATGCCAACAGAAAGCTCGGCTTCACATCAAAGAGGACAATGTCCATAGCTCAGCAGCTTTATGAAGGTGTAAACATCAAAGGCAAAGGACACACGGGTCTTGTAACATATATCAGAACAGACTCCGTAAGAATTTCCGATGTGGCGAAAAACGCAGGCATTGCATATATCGCACAGAATTTCGGAAAGGAATATATCGGTGGAGTAAAGTCGTCAAAAGCAAAAGGCAATGTTCAGGACGCTCACGAAGCCATCCGCCCGACAGATGTGTTCCTGACACCTCAGATGCTTCAGAACGATCTGACAAAAGAACAGCTCAGGCTGTATACACTTATTCATAACCGTTTTGTTGCATCTCTCATGAGTGATGCAAAATACGATACCATGAGCGTTGATATTTCCGCAGGAGATTATACTTTCCATGCAACAGGTCAGTCCCTTACCTTCCCCGGATACCTCAAAGTATATAACTTTGACGATGAGGAAGATTCAAAGCTCAATATTCCGAAGCTTGACGAAGGGGAAAAGCTTGACAGGGTAAAACTTGAGGACCAGCAGAAATTCACACAGCCTCCACCACGCTACAACGAAGCTTCTCTCGTAAAAGCTCTCGAAGAGCAGGGAATCGGACGCCCGAGTACCTACGCATCGACTATCAGCACCATACAGCAGAGAGATTATGTAGAGCTTGAAGATAAAAAATTCAAACCGACAGATCTTGGCGAAGCGGTAACAAAGCTTATGGTAGAAAATTTCACTGATATCGTTGATCTGAAGTTTACGGCACAGATGGAAGAAAAGCTTGATGATATTGCAGACGGAGATGTAAAATGGAAGGAAGTAATTTATGATTTCCACGAAGATCTGAACAAATATCTCAAGGAAGCTGACAACATTGAAAGAATAAAGATCCCCGATGAGGAAACAGACGAGGTCTGCGAAAAATGCGGCAGAAAAATGGTCATAAAGACAAGCCGCTTCGGCACAAAATTCCTCGCCTGCCCGGGCTATCCGGAATGTAAAAATACAAAATCAATCGAAGAAAAGACCGGAGTGCAGTGTCCCGAATGCGGAAATGACATTCTGGTCAGAAAAAGTAAAAAGGGCAAGGTATTCTACGGTTGTAAAGGTTACCCCGAATGCAACTTCGTATCATGGTACCGCCCCACAGACAAACTTTGTCCGCAGTGCGGAAATATGCTGTTTCTTCCCAACGGAAAGAGCAAAAAACTGTTCTGCACAAGCGAAGGCTGCGGATACAAAGAATCATAATGCATACTCTGTTTTTCTTCATTTCAGCCTGTCCTGCATATTGCCGGGCAGGTTGCTTTTGTTCATGGTGATTCCCAAACATTAAATTTTCATTAAATCAGTACCAATATCTTCAAACATATGATAATATGTAATCGGAGAAAGGGATTACTATGAAAACTCAGCGAAGGATATTAAAAAATATAATTGCGATATCTTCAGCGGCACTTCTGATCGCAAGTCTGTTTTTCGATCCGCCCGCAGAGGATGTTCTCAGACTTACAGGTCTTGTTCTGCTGTTCGTACATACGGCGATCAGGATTTTTAACGCATAAGAAAGGAAAGTATTTTATGGAAGTTTATATTGTTTCTGTTATGATATTTCTGAGTGTGGTAATCCTTGCAAACCTGCTTGGAATCATCACCGAATACGGAATGCAGAAATTCGGAAAAGAAAAAGATATAGCCAGAGTAAAAAAGTGTACAGTTACAGTACTCGTCGCTTCCGGATCACTGTCGCTTATTACCCTCAGCAACTGCATGAAAGTTCGTTTCGGAAGCGTCATCGCAAGCATCCTGCTTTATGCAGGGTTTGCTCTCAGTATTGCAGTTGCTTTTCTGATGACGTTTTATGTGGAGCTATAGAATAACTGCTACACATTACTCAAAGAGGTACAATAATGAACAAATGGATCATGCTTATGTCTGTGGGATTTGTTATTGCGAATGTGATAATGATATCCGCAGAATACATAGGAAAACATTACAATAAAGAATTCAGAGCCGAAAACGTACGTAAAAGACTTATTGCCCTGATCTGTGCGACAGTTTCAGCTGCAGTACTTATATTCTGTATGCGGAATATTTCCGCTCCGGCATTTTTGCCGTATGTTGGATACATATTCTTCGTAATGGCTGTCCTCGCACAGTGGCATAAAGCAAAATAAACAATACGGCTCTGATTCTGCACGCAGGAGGTATTACAATGGAAATCGATTATGCCATTATGTTATTTTCCTCGATATTTGCATTTGCAAACATCGTAATGATCGGAGTTGAGTATCTCTGGAAATATTTCGGAAAGCCTGTTGAGCATTACAAAGTAAAAAAACATCACAATACGGCAACTGTTGCCCTTTGCGCTACGGTACTCGTCGGTGCAGGCGTATATGTGATTCCGTCACAGTTGCACTTACTTTCGGTGATATGCCGTTGTACGGGATATGCTGTATTTGTGGCATCGTTCATTATGAATTTCTTCTATATGGAATTCTGAAACACTGCTTTCCAACTCATCGAACATAATATTTTACAGAAAAATATTTTTGAGGAGGTAGTAATATGACAGAGAAATATATATTTTACGCAACACTGGTATACGCAGGTGCAAATCTCTTTATGATTGCCGTTGAATATATCGGAAAGATGTTCGGAAAACCCATTGAACCGGGTAATGTAGAGAAAAAAGCAAAAACCATGGCAGTTGCATCTGTTGCGGCAGTGCTTATCGGCATGAGCTTGTATGTTATGCCGTCTGTGGGTCACATTCCCATGGTCGTCTGTCAGTACAGCGGATATGTGGTATTTGCGGCGGCGTTTATAATGCATCACTTCTATGTAGAGATATAATATTATGGAAAATATAACATCGGAACTTGTGCAGGCATACAGCTTTATACAGACACACATCAAGATAATAAATCTCATAGTGCTTGGACTTCTGCTGTTGTTTTTCCTTTCCAACATTCTGTTTATGCTTATAGACAGATATAAAGACAGCATCGGAAAAACTGATACACTTCCCGGACAGCTTGACCAGAGAAAATACCAGAAGCCTGCGCTGAAGTATGCGGTTATCGGTCTTTGCATACATATCCCGCAGATGTTTATCGGAGTATTTCTTCCGTTTCCGCTCAGGCTCATATGGCTTGCGGCGGCGTGCGTTCCCGTGCTGATATGTATTTTCATCCATATGTTCCTTATGGGGCCTGCACAGCTTTACTGATTAGCTGAAACACTGACTTTACCTGTCATCAAGGAGGCAATATTATGAAGACGGAAGTACTTCTGCTATGGGTTGCACTGCTGTATGCTGCATCAGAACTGATAATGATCGCCGTTGAATACATCGGCAAAATATTCGGTAAACCCATTGAGCAGGGGAACATAGAAAAAAAGCAGAAGACTATGGTGATTGCCTCAATCGCGGCAATACTCATCGGTTCAGGAATATATCTTATGCCTTCTGTAAGCAGCATCTCTGAAACTCTGTGCAGATATTGCGGTTACATAATGCTTGCACTGGCATTTATAATGCATCACTTCTATGTGGAGATCTGATTGGTGTTGTGCTCCCCAATATGGACTGCTGTCAGCATAAGCCGGCTGAGAGGAATTATAAAATATAAACAAGAAAAGATAAGAAAAGGCTGTCCCGATAATAGGACAGCCTTTATTTTTGATATTTCTCAATTAAAGTACTACCTTGTGGAATACTTTTTTACCTTTTTTGATTTTGATGCTGTTTGCAATAGCTTCTTTTGTTACTGCAAGGTCGATGGAATCTACTTTTTCACCGTCAATGGCGATACCGCCCTGTGTGATAAGTCTTCTTGCTTCACTCTTTGAAGCAGCAAGACCTGTTACTACGAGAAGATCCATGATACCGATAGCGCCGTCTGTAAGAGCACTTTCATCGAGCTGTGTTGTAGGCATATTGCTGTCATCTTCCCCGCCTGCGAAAAGTGCGAGAGCCGCTTCTTTTGCTTTGTCGGCTTCTTCTTTTCCGTGAACGAGAGTTGTGAGTTCATAAGCGAGGATCTCTTTTGCTTTGTTCAGTTCAGCGCCTTCCCAGCTTTCCATCTTTTCAACTTCTTCAAGGGGAACGAATGTAAGCATACGGATGCATTTGAGTACGTCATCATCGCCTACGTTTCTCCAGTACTGATAGAATTCAAACGGAGATGTCTTTTCCGGATCGAGCCATACTGCGCCGTTTGCTGTTTTACCCATCTTCTTGCCTTCTGAGTTCATAAGAAGAGTGATCGTCATAGCATAAGCGTCTTCGCCTAATTTTTTACGGATAAGTTCTGTGCCTGCAAGCATATTGCTCCACTGGTCATCACCGCCGAACTGCATATTGCAGCCGTATTTCTGGAAGAGATAGTAAAAGTCATAAGCCTGCATGATCATGTAGTTGAATTCAAGGAATGAAAGGCCTTTTTCCATTCTGTTTTTGTAACATTCTGCTCTGAGCATATTGTTTACTGAGAAACAAGCACCTACTTCTCTGAGAACTTCAACATAATTGAGAGCGAGGAGCCAGTCCGCATTGTTTACTGCGATAGCTGCGTTTTCGCCTTCAAAATCAATAAAGCGTGACATCTGTTTTTTGAAACATTCGCAGTTATGGTCGATTGTTTCCTTTGTCATCATTGTTCTCATGTCTGTTCTGCCTGACGGGTCTCCGATGTGGCCTGTGCCGCCGCCGAGAAGTACTACTGGGCGGTTGCCTGCCATCTGAAGTCTTTTCATAAGGCAAAGAGCCATAAAGTGTCCTACATGAAGTGAGTCTGCTGTCGGATCAAAGCCGATATAGAATGTTGCTTTTCCCGTATTTACCAGTTCTTTGATTTCTGCTTCATCGGTAACCTGGGCAATAAGTCCCCTTGCTACCAGTTCTTCATAAATTTGCATTGTTTTTCCTCCTGATCAATATCATCTGAGTTCCTCACAGGCACTGCGGGAACTATGTATTTTATTTGATTTTATATTTCTGTAAAAATATACTTCGCATCGTATCTCTCGAAATTGACATACACCGTAAGTTCATTTTCTTCATAAAAAACAGTGAAATATTCGTCAGCTATTGAGTGTTCCCTGTTTTTCACATATGCTACGGGATCGTCTGTTTCTATTTCGAGAATTTCTCTTTTGTATGGGAATTTGCCGCCGCAGTGGGGCTGTTTTATCTGTATGGTGAGTTCATACTCTTTCATATTATTCACCTATTTTATCGTTCTCTGATCGATTACCCTGACAGCTTTTCCTTCACTTCTCGGAAGACTCTTCGGTTCGCAGAGAGTGATCTTTGCACTGATACCGATGAAAGTCTTGATTCTGTTTCCTATCTCTTCACGAAGCGATGTAAGTCTTCTGATATCGTCGTTGAAATACTCCGGAGATACTTCCACTTTCACTTCGAGAGCTGTCATTCCGTTTGCTGTAGAGAGAACAAGCTGATAATACGGCTCAACTCCCTGTACTTCGAAGATGATTGATTCAATCTGTGACGGGAATACATTTACGCCTCTGATGATCATCATATCGTCAGTTCTTCCGCTGAGACGTTTGATCCTTGCCATGGTTCTTCCGCATGAACATTTTTCTGTTGTGATAGATGCGATGTCTTTTGTGCGGTAACGCAGCATCGGCAGACATTCTTTCGTCATAGCCGTAACCACAAGTTCCCCGGTCTGACCTTCTTCAAGAAGTTCTCCTGTTACAGGATCTATTATCTGCGGAACGAAATGGTCTTCCCAGATATGCATACCTGTCTGGTGAACACATTCCATTGCTACGCACGGACCGATAAGTTCACTCATACCATATGAGTTTATGGCCTGCATACCTGTTTTGGATTCGATGGCGATCTTCATTTCTTCGCTCCAGGGTTCAGCGCCTAGCACACCTGTTTTAAGAGGGATATCATCAGGTCCCATGCCCATTTCTTCCATAACATCCGCAAGATGCAGTGCGTATGAAGGCGTAGCGATAAGAACTGTGCTGTTGAAATCCTTCATCATCATTATCTGCTTCTGTGTATTTCCGCCACCCATGGGGATTACCTGTGCACCGACTTTTTCAGCGGCGTAGTGAAGCCCCAGACCGCCTGTGAAAAGACCATATCCCAGAGAGTTCTGAACGATAGAGTCCTGAGTCACACCTGCGGACATTACGCTTCTCGCACCTACTTCCGACCATAGCTCAAGGTCATTTTTAGTATATCCCACAACCGTCGGTTTGCCTGTTGTTCCGCTTGATGCGTGAATACGCACAACTTCCTTGTCAGGGACAGCAAAAAGTCCCTTCGGGTAGTTGTCCCTGAGGTCCGTTTTTGTTGTAAACGGCATATATTTCAGATCATCAATATCCTTGATATCTGACGGTGTGATACCTTTTTCATCAAGTGCCTGACGATAAAAAGGTACATTGTGATATATTCTCCATACCATGTCCTTGAATCTGAGAGACTGCACATGATGCAGTTCGTCTCTTGACATTGTTTCGGCTTTTTCATTCCAGATATTAACTTTCATAATGTACTCCGATCTGTATAATAAAAAAGTCCTTTCATAACGAAAGGACGGAATTTCCGCGGTACCACCTTAATTGGCAAAAGCCCACTTTAACATGTTTAACGCACACCATACGGCTTGCCCTACTTGGTTTCAGGTAAGCGGCTCCCGGGTGTATTTCACGAAATGTACTGCTGTCTCGCACCTTCCGACAGCTCTCTGAAAGCCTGTTTGCGTTACTTCTCCCGTTCATTGCCTTTAAAATAGACATATAATATTATAAATGGGATTTATTTGTTTGTCAAGATGTTTTATTTTATGCGCTTTTACAATAAAATTTTTTATGTACTTATTTTTATCTCAACAAACAATACACACATACGGATATTTATGATATAATCAAAAGCAAAAAGGAGAAAATGCCAATGAAATTTATTGATATGCACTGCGATACTCCCGGCATCTTCTATATGAAGAGAGAAACCGGCGATGCACCTGATTTTTATGACAACGACAAAATGCACATTTCCCTCAAAAAACTTATAGACGGAGATTGCCTCGTTCAGTTCTTCGCTCATTTTGATATGTTCCCTCAGACAAACTATGATTTCGACAACATGGTAAACTATATCAAAAACACAAGAGCACTGTTCGCAAAATATCCTGATCAGATGAAGATCATCACAAAACTCCCGGAAGCTGATGAAACAAAAGTAAACGCTCTTCTCACAGTAGAAGACGGTGGCAGCGTAAACGGAAGCTTTGAAAATATGCAGACACTTTATGATCTCGGCATCAGGGCAATTGCTCTTACATGGAACTTCGAAAACTGCTTCGGTTTCCCCAACTCACAGGACGCTGAAATCATGAACAAAGGCCTCAAACCCTTCGGTATCGAAGCTGTTGAATGGATGAACGAAAAAGGCGTTGCCATCGATGTATCACATCTTTCCGACGGCGGATTTTATGATGTTGTAAAATACACAAAGAAACCCTTCATCGCATCACACTCCAACTCAAGAAGCATGACATATCATACAAGAAACCTTACAGATGATATGATTAAGCTCCTTGCTGACAAAGGCGGTGTAACAGGCATCAACTTCGCTCCGCAGTTCCTCAGCGAAAACGAAAAAGCGAACTTTATCTCCGATATGGTACGCCACATCGACCACATCACAAATGTCGGCGGTATTGACGTAATGGCTCTCGGTTCTGACTTCGACGGAATCAGAGGCGAACTTGAAATTGCCGGAGCTCACGAAATGGGCAAACTCGCAGTTGCGCTCAACAAAGCGGGATATTCCGATGATGCTGTTGAAAAGATCTTCCGCGGCAACGCAACAAGATGCATCAACGAAATCACAGGATGCTAAAATCATTACATATAAGCATATAAGAGTGCCATGTGCACTCTTTTTTGTATTTTTACCCCATGGTCTTTATCACTTGCATAATTGAATATCTCACGCAAAAGTTTACTTGTGTATATTTTATAGTATGAAACATATAATAGTTACGAAATAAATACAACATTTTCGACAAATTTCGACATTTTTATAAGTTTTTGCCTGTTATTACGCATACGCGAAAATACAGTCTCATAATTTTATCTACAATTAGCCGAGGTGTAAAAATGAGCATCAAAGACGCTACAGTAGAAAGATTTAAAAACATTTGTAAACAAAGGCACATTACGTTCAATGAGCTTGCTAATCTCAGCGGAGTAACGCCATCAACCGTATACAGCATGATAGACCCGAGAAGAAGAGACGTTTCTCTTCTTACCGTCAAAAAGCTGACAGACGGACTTGATATGGAGTTAAAAGATTTTTTTAACTCAGTGGAATTCCGCAATCTTGATCAGGAAATTTTTTAGAAAAAGAGCCACGGCTCTTTTTTCTTTGCACAAAAAAAAGCAGCTGTCCGGCTGCTTTTTAAATTATATCTTTGCGATCTTTTTGATCGTCGGGTACAGTATGTAAACAATAATACTGTTGATACCTGCTTTGAGAAGGTTGAACGGGATGATGATTGGAATGATCATATCCACCACAGCACTTCTCGGCATTCCCGTAAACATCGGTGTTACAATAAGGTTTGCAGGAATCATGATTGCCGCCATTGCCAGTGTTCCGAGAACAAGAGCAACAATGAGACTGAATTTGTTATTCTGATTCTTTCTGTAGAAGAATGATGCAACACTTACAAAAGCACCTGTTGCGATAATATGCTGGATAATGCCATAAAGCCCGCTTGCTCCGCTTACGGTAAATCCCTGAATGAGGGAAGCCACTACTGTAACAAGTACACCTGTCGCTGGTCCGAACAGGAACGCACCGATCATAATGGGAACATCCATTGCATCATACTCCAAAAACGGAGCTGCAGGAAGAAGCGGAGTTCTTAAAAACGGTACCATAAGGGTGATTACTGCGATAGCGCAGAGCATTGCTGTGATGACTAATTTTTTCGTTTTGTTTGTCATAAGTTTTTACCTCACAAATAAAAAATGTTGTATCTTCAGAGACACAACAATATACCAAAAACGGCATCTTCTTTCATCCGGACTATAACCGTCGGTATCGGAGTCTCACCGATTCAGCTGATGGCGCTTGCGGACTTTAACCGCCGATTGGGAATTTCACCCTGCCCTGAAGATGCTTTGATTTTAGCAGATATACATCAAAGTGTCAATACTTCCTAATTTTATAATGTAAAAATGTCTGTATTGCACCAAATATTTAGTATATACAAGCATAACCCTCAATTTTTTTTATTTATTATACGAGCACTGCATATGTCATTCAAATTCAAAGCGACTGCCACAGATCTTTGCAGTCGCTTTATTCTATAATTCTATTCCTTCCATGTCGGATCTCTCAAGGGTCTTGAGAACTTCATCTGTAACTTCACCCTCAATAACGGCGATACGGTTCGCCTGATTTACCGCAGCTTTTTCAAAGAAGTTGCGGACATCCCTGCCGTTTGCATAGTTTTCGGGACGACATTCACAGCGCTTTGTGAAAAATTCCGTTGCGTATGCTTTTGCGTCCTCCGTCATGATATAATCGCCTTTTGTGCATCTCTGTTCAAGCATAAGGACAAGCTCTTCGCATGAATAATCTTCAAAATAGATATATTTATTGAATCTTGAGCGAAGCCCGGGGTTTGAATTCACAAAACCTTCCATAAGATCCGGATAACCTGCAACGATAACGATAAAATCATCGCGGTTGTCTTCCATTGCTTTGAGAAGAGTATCTATCGCTTCATTTCCGAAGTCGTTTTCGCCTCTTCTCTGAGTGAGCGCATAAGCTTCGTCAATAAAAATTATTCCTCCCATA
>SVCP01000042.1 GCA_015058295.1 Anaerofustis stercorihominis | reverse complement strand
TATTATGTGAAAATGATGATAGCATGGTATTTTGCAACTGCTCTTGCAAAAAATTACGGACAGGCAATTTTGTATCTGGAAAACAGGACTCTGGACACATGGATACACAACAAAACAATTCAGAAAGCCCGGGAGAGCTGCAGGATAGATGAAGCGAAAAAAGCATACCTGCGTGAATTGAAAATAAAAAGAATTCAGGAGTGAGACAGGGTAATTTGCTTAAATCCGGGGTAGTATGCGATAAATATAAAAATATGCAAAATCGTACTAATATATGTCTGAAATGAGGATTTTCTCTTGAAAAATATAGACAAATGGTGTATTCTTATTCATATTACAGTATGTAAATTTTATGGAGAAAACAAAAATGCAATTTGAACCATTTGAAAGTAAAGTTTGGCTGTCATCTCCCACAATGCACGGAGATGAGCTTGAATACATGAAGAAAGCGTATGACACTAACTGGATGTCTACTGTCGGCGAAAACATCGATGAAGTTGAAAAGCTTGTATGTGAATATATCGGATGCAAATATTCGTTGGGACTGTCTTCCGGCACTTCTGCTTTACATCTTGCGGCAAAACTCGCCGGAATAAAGCGTGGTGACAGAATCTTTTGTACTGATATGACATTTGCCGCTACGGTTAATCCTATGGTATATGAAGGCGCAGTTCCTGTATTTATTGACAGTGAGAGAGATACATGGAATATGGATCCGGCAGCTTTGGAAAAAGCATTTGAATTATATCCGGATGTGAAAGTTGTTGTTCTGGTACATCTTTACGGTACTCCGGCAAAGGTTGATGAAATCAGAGCTATTTGCGACAAACATAACGCTATTCTTATAGAAGATGCCGCAGAATCAATGGGCGCTACATATAAAGGTGTCCAGACAGGTCTGTTCGGTAAATACAACGCAATATCCTTTAACGGAAACAAGATTATTACAGGCTCCTCAGGCGGTATGCTTCTTACAGATGATGAAGAGGCGGCTTTGTTAGCGCGCAAATGGTCAACTCAGAGCAGAGAACCTGCATCATGGTATCAGCATGAATACATCGGATATAACTATCGACTCAGCAATGTCGTTGCTGGTGTTGTAAGAGGTCAGATGAATTATCTTGATGAACACATTGCCGCTAAAAAAGCGATTTATATGAGATATAAAGAAGGACTGAGTGATCTTCCGGTTACGATGAATCCTTACTGTGAAGATATAATGGAACCGAACTTCTGGTTGTCATGTCTTCTTATTGACGAAGATCATATGTGTTTCCAGAAAAGAGGCGATCTGACCGCTGAGTACAAGACTGAAAGCGGCAAATCATGTCCGACTGAAATATTTGAGACATTGGCAAAATACAATGCTGAAGGACGTCCGATCTGGAAGCCTATGCATATGCAGCCGATATACAAAAACAATGCTTTTGTCACAACAAAAGGCGAGGGCGAAGAGTTTTATTTTGACAATGTGGGTACAGATATATTTGACAGAGGTCTTTGTCTGCCAAGTGATATAAAGATGACTCCGGAACAGCAGGACAAGGTTATTCAGATTATACGCTCTTGCTTCTTATAAAGGAGAATGAATTGATGAATCAGAATATATCAGCCGAAGCACAGCAAAATGCTGTGCTTGGTTCGGTAGAAGGAAATGACAGAAAAATAAACAAAACAGCTATTTTGGATGTTATTGATAAGTTGTTTGTCGTTTTATTGGCACTGTGTCCGATCTTGCAGTGCCTTAAAGGACCGATAAGTGATGCCAGAACAACTGTTCTCATTTTGTTTTTCCCTTATATCTGCTTTAAATTGCTTAAGAAAGACAAGATAGAGTTGTCGCTTGTAATATGGCTCGCTGTGAGCAGCGTATATGAAATATTCAATCACGGCATATCTTTTAACGAGTTGGGGCGTGAGGCTATATTTTTGGCGTATATGCTGGCGGCAATGAACCATATAATTGATACAAAGTTTTTTGTGAAAATCATAAAGTTTGTGGCTGTTGCAGCAAGCTTTGTGCTTATTGCGCAATACTTGTGCTATTATATGTTCAGGTATCACATACAGACAGTTCCTACTTCCTTTCTGCTTGACAGCAGTGCACAGTGGGTAGGTCTTCTTGAGACCGGAAGAATCAGTGTTGGTGCAAGAATTATTGATTTTTACAGACCATCGGCTTTCTTTCTTGAGCCGTCACACCTTGCACTTTATTGCTTTCCTGCACTCACATTGAGTATTTTATCCCCAAAAATGGATATGAAAGAGTTTATTATAACAACGTTGATAACATTGGGGATTCTCCTCTCGACATCCGGTATGGGTATCGGTATTGCAGTAGGTCTGTGGGGTGTTTATCTTGCATTATATGTGGGCGATAAGGGGCATATTCCCGAAAACAGAATTATTAAAATGAGACCTGTCAACTGGATATTTGTGGGGATTATGCTCGGTGCTGTTGTTGTGATGTACTTTACGGTCGGTGTTTTCAGAAATAGTGTCAACAGAATTTTTGTTGCAACTCTGACCGGAGGAACAACGGCAATCGGTGGAAGAATAGAAGGTGGACTGAAAGCCATGAGTACGATTTCCGGAAAAGAATTCTGGTTCGGTGTCACGAAGATGTCGGACTCCGTTACTGGTTATTTATCCGGATTCTTCTTTACATTCTATAAGCAGGGATTTATAGGAATGATATTGTCGTATTTTTTTTATCTGAAGGGTTTGTTCACGCTCAGGAGGGGGTACTTTTGGTTGTCTCTCCTTGTAATTGGGATATCGTTCTTCACGATCCATACGCATAATATTTCTCATATGCTGCTCTATTGCATTGCTATGGCAGATGGATTTGATGAACTCGGATATGAATCAAAGATTAATATTCCGTTAGGCAAAATATATGAAAAATTGTTCCGAAGAAATACGGAAGGAAATTCGTTAGATGAGTAACAAAGAACAGTCTGTAAAAAGAGGGGATACGTCCCTTGCCGTGAAAGCCGGATTCTGGTATGTAGTGAGCAGTTTTCTCATAAAAGGTATATCATTTCTTACTACACCGATCTTTTCGAGATTGATGAGCCGTGCTGATTATGGTGAGTTTTCAAATTATGCAAGCTGGCAGGCAACGCTTTTGATAATTACCAGCGCGGAGCTTTACAATACGCTCTCAAGAGCATATTATGATTACACGGACGATTTTGACAAGTATGCTTCATCCATTACCATCGCTACCGGTGGTGTTACGTTGGCAGTATATCTTGTATTTCTGCTTTGTGGCAGCTGGATATACAAGATAGTGTCCATTCCGCAACAGTTTGTTCATATTTTATTCATTACACTTATGTGTAACGCATGCAAGTCTATATTTACAACGAGGGAAAGAACTCTTTACAGATATAAAACAGTTGCTTTCATATCGATGGTAAATCTTCTTGTTCCGACACTTGTAGCTATTTCTCTGGTTATTTCGGTCCCCGAAGTGAACAGACTTCCTGCAAGAATCTATGGATTTTATTTGCCGTCAGCTTTGATTGGGTTTGTCTGTGCCGTGGTGATCCTTAAAAAAGGAAGGTTTCATTTCAGTATAGAACACTGTAAATATGCTTTTAAACTGGCTCTTCCGATGATTGTCCATTATTTTACAGCATATCTGTTGACATCTTCCAATACCATTGTCACAAAGAGTCTGCTCGGAGCATCTGTTTCAGCTGTTGTCAGTATAGCATCAAGTACAATACACATATTCACGGTCTTGTTCCAGTCTTTGTCCGGAGCTGTCACAACATGGATCATGGATAATTTGTCTCAGCAAAATCATGCAAAGCTCAGAAAAGACAGCATGATGTATGTGGGACTGCTTGCCCTGGTGTCTGCCGGAGTTATCCTTATAGCACCTGAGGTTGTCTGGGTGCTTGGTGGAAGCGGTTATGGTCAGTCCGCAGCACTTGTTCCGGGTATGATCGTTGCTGTTTTGATACAGTCCATCACGTCTGTGTTTACAATTATACTGACGTATGATAAAAACATAATGAAGACAGCTATATTTACCGGTATAGTGGCGGTATTAAGTGTTATGACCAAAATAATGATACTTCCCGGCCTGGGGGTGAATGCTCTACCGTATGTAAATATAGTTGCATTCGGTTCTCTGTTTGTTATAAACTATATGCTAATAAAAAAAGCAGGTTATGCCGATGCGGTAAATTTTAAAGGAATGATAATTGTTATTTCTGCAGTATTTGCACTGATGCTCTTCAGCGGATGGCTTTATGCAAATACGCTTATCAGATATGGTATTATCGTTGTATTCGGAGTTGCGTCCTGTGCAATCCTCTGGACAAAAAGAGCGATAGTTTTATCTTTCTTTAAAAAGAGGAAAATAAAGAAATAAATTATAATTTTATTGTATACATGTCTGCAGTATGTAGACAGGACCTAGGAGGAAAGTAATGTCAGTAAAAGAAAAAGTAAAAGAAATACTCAAAGAAGTAAAACCAACAAAAAATCTTGAAGATATCACGGATATCGCTGAGGGTGGATATCTTGATTCTTTTGAAATCATGATGCTTATTTCGCTTCTTTCGGAAGCATTTGCTATTGAGGTCCCGGTTGACAGTATTATTCCGGAGAATTTCAATTCAGTAGATTCCATTACGGCGATGGTTGAATCTTTGCAGTAATTGTTGAAAGTGGTGAAATAAAATGAGAGCAGACAGAATGTATCACAGCATTCGACTTCTTCTTTGCAGAACACCCAGAAAAAGGGCAGAGTATCTCAAAAAACACGATATTCTCGGTGCTATCGGTGATAACTGTAAATGGGGACCGTGGCTTGTGCCGCTGTACCCGAAACTGATTAAAATTCACAATAATGTGCATGTTCATAAAACGGCTAAGATCGTTACTCACGATATGCTGAATAAGTTCCTTAAGACAAGAAATCCCAACGATGATTTCGGATTTGGCGAAAAGCTGGGCTGTGTTGAGCTTATGGACAATGTGTATATCGCAATGAATGTAACAATAATGCCGGATGTCAGAATCAATGAAGATTGTATCATCTCTGCAGGAAGCGTTGTTACATCAGATATTCCGAGAAATTCACTTGCTTCAGGTATTCCCGCGAAGCCTACAGGAAAAACTGATGTTTTTATCGCACTCAGAAAGATGAGTAAAAAACAGCGTGTTGAATTTAAAAATCAGGAGTTGCCTGATTCACTTGCTCTTTCGGAGTGGGAAAGATTTTCAGCGAGACGCGACAGGGATAAGGAGAAATAAATTATGAAATCACTTGTTGAATGTATATATCATCACAGCCTTGAGCAACCTGAAAAAGTAGCTATCATAGGTACGGATATTACTGTAAATTATTCTCAGCTGTGGAAATTAACTTCATCTGTAGCTGGTCTTCTGAAAGAGAAGGGACTGAAAAAAGGTGACAGAGTCATTCTTGAAGCTGATCATACAATTGAATTTCTTGCTTGCTGTTACGGTATCCATCTTGCAGGAGGCGTTCATGTTCCTGTTGAAAATGCCGTTCCCGAAGCAAGAGTAAATGAAATAGCTTCAGAAATACAGCCTGCTATGATAATAACAGGTGCACATCCGTTTGAATATTTCGGTACATCGTTTGATGAACTGTTCGCAATGTCTTGTGATAACTGGGAATTCCCTACCTCGGATATGCTTCAGGAAATATTATTCACAACAGGAACTACAGGTAAGTCAAAAGGCGTAATGATCACTCATTATGCTCAGATGAATATGTGTGTTTCTCAGAATAAAACACTTAACTACAGCAAAGACAATATGTGGCTTATTCCGACTCCGATGAATCATGCGGCAGGTCTCAGAAAAACTCATATGTCAATGGAAAGAGGTAGCAGTGTTGTCCTGATCAAAGGATTTACCAATCTTAAACTCTTTTTCGATGCTATGAGAGAGTATAAAGTAACATCTATATATCTTCCTCCCGCGGGAGTTCATTACATATTGCAGCTTGCATCAAAAGAACTTGCAAAATATAATGACCAACTGGATTTCCTTTATTCGAGTTCATCAGCACTTCCCGGTGGGGACAAGGAAAAACTCATCGATACACTTCCGGATGTCCGCAAATTTGATGCTTATGGCGGAAGTGAGGTCGGTGCGGTGTGCTACATTGATTATAATGCGCACAGAGGCGATGCACGTTGTATGGGCAAACCAAATGAAGGTGCGGAAGTATATATCGTAGATGAACATTATAACCGTATAGATGCTACAGAAGATGAACCGGGAATTATTGCAATAAAGAGCAACACTGTAACTGCCGGATACTGGAACGAACCGGTGCTTACAGCTAATACCATTCAAAATGGTGTGATCTATATGAGTGATCTCGGTTATATTGATGATGAAGGGTATCTTTATCTCGTTGGCAGAAGAGACGATGTCATCAATATTGGTGGCTTGAAGATTGCTCCGACGGAAGTTGAAGACGTTGCGCTTCGTCATCCGACAGTTGATGAATGTGTACTCATTTCTTATGAAGACAAGTTTAAAGGAAAAACCCTGAAAATGCTTGTGAAGTTAAACGAAGGCTATGAGCTTGATGTCGAAGGGCTTATTTCTCATCTTGAAGAGAACCTTGAAGCATACAAGGTGCCTAAAGCAATCGAAACTATTGATGAGATTCCCAGAACATTTAACGGAAAGATCGATCGAAAAAAATTCAGATAACAATATACCCCGATGCAGTTACATCGGGGTAAGTTTATATCTACGCAAAAACTGCCGGGTGAAACAACCCGGCAGTTTTTGTAAATTAATAAAATTAATTTTTGTTTTTTTTCGCTGCTGTCAATGCCATTTCTCCTGAAAGGTACATAGTAACCAGTCCAAGAAGAACGAGAGAAGTTGTGGTTTTGATCATTACAGGAACAAGCTTCTTGTATATGAATGTACATATTGCTGCTGCGGTTTCTCCACCGATGATAAGGGCGGCGAGATAACCGAAGAAAGTAGCTCCGCCAACAAATAATGTGATCATTATACCGTATCCGAAGATGATCCTGAATATGTCTGCGATTTTATTTAACATGCTTTTCATTGCTGTTTCTCCTTATAAACCGAAGATCGGAAGAATTTCCATCAGAACGATTACTTCAAGAATGAAGTGAAAGGCAACCCACCATAAATCGTTTTTAACAGTCTTGCCAAAATCAGATTCCGCAAGTGACATTCCGGCATAAAGTCCCAGTGCGAGTGGGGGAGTAATGCCACACATTACACCACAGATACAGGGAAGCATTGCTGCCGCAAGAAGCGGATTAACGCCGACTGTAGCCAATGTAGAAATAAACACAGGACCGAAAATTACTACAAGTGATGATCCCGGTATAACCATTCCAAGGAAGCAAGTAAGCAGGCATATGAATGTTACCATTCCGAATCTGTTGAAGTTCATTGAAACAATAAACATCTCCATGTCGGCTGCGACATTCAGGTCTGTAAACAAGCCGCCAATCATATATCCTATGATGCATACCCCGATTGCGGGAGATATGGTTTTGATGCTGTCTCCGAACATCTTTGCGATATTTTTCGGACTGACAATATCTCTGTCTTTTGATATGAAACAAGCATACATAGCTGACAAACCAGCAATGAACAGGAGCAGACTGCTTGACATGTATTTTGCACCGTCCGCACCAAGTCGGGCAGTAAAGAATGTGCTTTTAAAGAAGTAATCCAGTACAAACGGTACAAGGATTATTACCGGAAGAAGCATCCCTTGCCAGTTATCCTTTAATACTTCTTTGAGTTGGGGGATATCTTCATCAGCCATAGGCTGAACTTTATAGTATTTGCAGAATCCCCATACGATGAGGAGCTTCTGTAGTATAAACCACAACGAGATGCCCCATAATACAACCCAGAATTGTCCTGTTGTCATGTTTGCATCAGGATAAAGTGCAGTAAAAGCTCCGAGAGCTGCAACAATATTTGATGAAGGCGGAATCATATTTCCCAGATAGCTTGAATTGCTTTCTACATTTGCGGCAAGTTCAGCCGGAAAGCCTGACTTTTTCATTGCAGGGATAGTAATAGAGCCTGTAGCCATTACGTTTCCCGGGCCGCTTCCTGACAAAGCTCCCATAAAAGAACTTGCGATTACAGATGCATATCCTGCACCTCCCGGAATTTTACCAAGAAGTGAAAGAATTATGGCTACACATCCATCGATAACTTTCGTTTTTGTCAGGATTATAGACATTGCAACAAACGCAGTCATTGAGTAAAGAAGAGAAGTTGAAAGTGCTTTGTCAATGTATGTACCAATATTTCCCCATGTACCTGTCAGTGTCAGAAGTAATGCAAAACTTATAAGTACAGCTTCGTATACAGGTCTTTTGAGCCATATGAACCACACGCATATGACAACAAGCATAATACCTAAATATAAAAGTGCTGATGGCATAATAGTATAATGTCTCCTTTCGGTATTCCATTTAGGTTATTGAAGTGATTGCTTTGTGGTTATATTATATGCAGATGAGCTATAGTTGTCAACATTTTTTTTGCAAAAGGACATTTTATTTTCTTTGCAAAAATGAATGTCTTGAAACCTGAATGCAAAAATTGTATAATAAATAACAAATTAAGATGTCTGAAAGGTCCCGAATATGAACTCAAAACAAATACAGTACGCAGTTATGCTCTCTCAGGTTCTGAATTTTTCTCAGCTTGCAGAACAACTGAATATATCTCAGCCGGCTCTCAGTAAACAAATTATTTCTCTTGAGCATGAGCTTGGTGTAAAATTGTTTGACAGAAATACAAACCCAATGACCCTCACCGCAGCGGGTGAGCACTTTGTAAAAGATGCCAAAGAACTTCTTTATAAGGAAGAGCAGATGCTCCGGTCCATGGAAGATTTCAAGACGGGAGAAAAGGGAAGTCTTGTTATAGGTATTTCTCCGTTCCGGTGTCTGTATCTCATTCCGGACATTGTTAAAAAATTAAGACAAAAATTCCCGGGGCTTCAGGTTATCCTTAAAGAAGCCGGAAGAAGTGATCAGTTGCGTAAAGGTATAGCTGAAGGTCAGTATGATTTTGCTATAATAAATCTTCCTGTGGATGACTCTTTACTTGACGTAAATCCTCTCGAACCGGAGCTTCTTGTGCTTGCTGTACCGGAACAGATGGCTCAGACGATGAAATATGAGAAAAATAATGAGAAAAATTCTTATCCCCTTGTGGATCTTTCTGACTGTGAAGAGCTTCCGTTCATAGTTTTGAGTAACCAACAGGAATTGAGAAAGTCATTTGACAAATTATGTTCGTTGTCAAAAATACGTCCCAACATATGTGCTGAAGTTATCGGAATCACCACTGCATGGGCTATGGTCCGCTCAGGAGTCGGGGCAACGATCCTGCCTCTTACATTTGTCAGAGACAGTCATTTTGAAGAAGGTATTTCTCTTTTTATGCTCAAGAACAGTACATCAGTGCGACATCCTGCTATCGTCACAAGAAAAGGGCAGTATATATCAAAATACGCAGAATATGCTATCAAACTTCTTCTGGACAATTAAGATTATCATCATAATATACCCGTTGAAAATAATTTTGACGGGTTTTTTTATAATTTAAAGCTGCCTGAAATGATCCGGTCATCAGTTGAGACTGTCAGTACCTGTCACCTGAAAGGCAGCTTTATGTTATTTTGTTTAATTAAGTTCCGTTTGTGCATTATTGATCTTGGCAATATCAAACGATGCGATCCTTTTTTGTGATTTCTGTTTATACAACGGTCCTTTTTCGCTTTCGTACAACTTTAAGCAGTCGCTTGTGATTTTCTCTAACTCATCAAGGAATTGTAACAGGCCCGAAACGCTTACAGAATATTTTTGCCCCTCTGAAGTTCCCTGAAGCACAACTTCGCTGTCTTCTCCTACCCAGGGCATAAGAAAGTTCAGATATCTCAATGCACGTTTGTTTGCGTTAAATGCCACAGCATATATAAACATCATTGAGGGGGTATCATATTCAAAAATATCATTTTCGGAAATCGTTCTTTCAGCTTCATTCAGATACCTTGCGAACGCATTCCAACGAGAAGCAGATATTTCACCTTTTTCCGTGATACTTCTGTGCAGCCTTTTGCTGAGAATAAGGAGGATAACAGTCAGAAACAGGAAACAAGACATAATAATGAAACCGATTCCTTTGCCCATTATCCACATCATCGTACTTACGAATGCTACAAACGTTATAGCAATGATGTATGTCCAGAATGATATATCCGTCATCTTTGATGTAAAATGTTTATGCAGAATATTGTCTGAATCATACACAAGCATTCCGGTTCTGATCAGTTCTTTGTCCAGAATATCCATAAACGATGCATAAAGAGAATGAACTTTATCGCAATTTCTGAACATGTATTCCGCAATAGTATCAATACTGCAGTCTGTATTTGTTCCGATTGCCGATTCTATGAAAATAAGCATAAGCTCTTCACATTCCGGTAGTGAATATTCTTCTTCTTTTCCTGTAAGACGTATTTTAAATCCCCTTTTTGTTGAAAGGATACTTACATATCCCTTACTGTACAGTGAAAGAAGTATGGAAGAAAAATATCTGGGTCTGTCCACATACGATGCATTTGTATGCTCAAGAAGTCTTGCGCATTCTGCAAATGTGAGTTCGTCGGGAAAGTCAGACACATATCGCCCCTTAAAATCGGTGCGATTCGGACGTTTTGTTTTGCTGTTTGTTTCACTGCGTTTTCCGTACAGGATGATAAGAAGTATCAATCCGATAGGGATGATGTATATCGCAGCAATACTTGCCCAGCCTCCCGGAAAGCTGTTTATTCTTGTAATGAGATCTATTTTAAACAGCATTGACGGAGTGAATACTTCCCAGATCTGCGGCGTGAGTATGAAGTAATTCGGTTCCTGATAGTCTCCGCTGTCCAGTATATAGTCATCCGCTTTATTTGTATTTTTTTCGAATAAATCAAGAGGAAGAATTACTTTTATTGCTGCACCTGTAAATGCGGGCAGATCCATAAATGATACATCCGTCTGTGATTTGTTTACCGGGCTGATTTCATTAACTGCATTTGAATAAACATTCAACATAAAATCACTGAACTTTTCAAGCTCCCGGTTTGTTGTAATGCTTACTGTTACAGACGGCATAATTTCAGAAAGTAATTTTTCATCAATTATTGCATATTCGAAAGATGCGGCATCTGCATGATTTATGATTGCCCCGTTTATGGTATAGGATACGTTAGCTACGAAGAAATCATCTGTGGTTTCTGTATAGATATTGAACGTCTGAACGCCATCAGCAGATGTGCTTACCGTATAATAGTTTGATTTTGCATTTGATGCGTTTCCAAAAATACGCACATATGATTTTCCGGATTCGTCTGTAATTCTTACATCTGTTATATCATATCCTACCTGCGGATACAATCTGGTTGTAAATACTCCGGGAACACCTTCACAATAAACATTCCAACGCTCGTTTACGTTTACAGTGCCGTCTTCATTCAGATTATATGACAAAATAAGGCTTTCGTACCTAATATAGTCAGTGCGCGACGGCTGGTCCTGCGATTCATCAATCAAAGATGAGTCTGCGCTACCACCTTCAGATATGTCGGGGATTTCACCGGCAAAACTGATTCCGGGAGCAAGAGCGAATACAAAGCACAGTAACAATATCCATGCTGCTATCCTGCGTCTATTCATTTAGCTCTCCCGCTTTGTATTCATTGATTACGTCAACCATGATCCTCAGGCTTTCTTCAGGAGTGTTTGCGCAGTCGATATATACAATATTGTCCTGCGGAAAGTACTCTTTCATTTTTGAATACTCTTCAATGGCAATGGTGAGGTTCGTCTTCGTTTCAAAGAAATCCCTGTCGGCGCCTCTGTTTGCGATTCTGTCCAGAAGAACATTTACATCATCCGTAGTTACAATAAACGTAATGTCCGGTGAAATGAAATCCTTATTTAAATTTACAAGCTTCTGTGTTTCTTCTCCCTGCAGGTGCTGGTAGCATACAGTTGAATATCTGTAACGGTCACTGATTACGACATATCCGTCATTGACATTCGGAATAATGAAATCATTAATATGTTCGCCTCTGTCTTTGACAAATAATTCTGTAAGAGTGCTTTTTTCTTCTTCAGTACCATTTGCAAGAATCTGCCTGATTTTCTTTCCGAGTTCTGTTTTTGTAGGCTCTGCAGTCAGAAGTACCCTGTCTGCTTCTGCAAGTTTTTCCGTAAGCATTTTTGCGAGTGTTGATTTGCCCGCTCCATCGGGGCCGTCTATAACGATAAACATAGTATTCACGCTTTCTGTTTTTTTTAGATTATAACACATATAAATTTTAATTCCAAGTGTAACGAGGTTGTAACGCATAAAAATATCGGATTGGAGAGAGGCAGGGTTTCAGATACATACGAAACAAGAAGAATAAATTTATAAATTCACAAATAGACTGTTATTTTTTTTATTTAGATGGTATAATGAATGCACTATAACCTGAATTTGGGGGAGTGAGTATAATGCTTACAGTAAAAGAATTACACAATACAGCAAATGAACTTGACAATAAGAAAATAACTATCGAAGGATGGGTAAAAACTATCCGTTCATCAAATGCATTCGGATTCATCGAACTTAACGACGGTACAGCATTCAAAAATGTACAGGTTGTCATCGAAAGCGGAGCACTGGAAAATTATAACGAGGTTACAAAATTTTCCATTTACAGTGCTATCAGAGTAACTGGAACTCTTGTTCTTACACCTGATGCAAAACAGGCATTTGAAATCAAGGCGGATACAGTAGAACTTCTCGGTGCATGTGACAGCGATTATCCGCTTCAGAAAAAGAGAATGTCTTTTGAGAATATGAGAGAAATAGCACATCTCCGTCCGAGAGGAAATTCTTTCCAGGCGACATTCCGTGTACGTTCGCTCATTGCGTATGCGATTCACAAATTTTTCCAGGAGAGAGGATTTGTGTATGTTCATACACCGATCATCACAACTGCTGATGCTGAAGGCGCAGGAGAAATGTTCAGAGTTTCAACTCTTGACGTGAAAAATCCTCCACTCACGGAAGACGGTGATATTGATTTTTCCAAAGACTTTTTCGGTAAAGAAGCTTTCCTTACGGTAAGCGGTCAGCTTCAGGGTGAAGCATTTGCACATGCGTTCAGAAATATCTATACATTCGGTCCTACATTCCGTGCTGAAAACTCAAATACTGCAAGACACGCAGCAGAATTCTGGATGATCGAACCGGAAATTGCATTTGCAGATCTTAATGATGATATGCTTCTTGCGGAAGATATGCTTAAATATATTATCAACTACGTATTTGAAAATGCTCCGGACGAAATGGAATTCTTCAATAACTTCGTTGATAAAGGTCTTATTGA
>SVCP01000041.1 GCA_015058295.1 Anaerofustis stercorihominis | reverse complement strand
TTTAGGAATGTGTTCAGAGAAGATTTGATAAGTTCCACAAACGGTTCTTTGAGTGGATATTTTTCACTTCCGCCGAGAACGCTGTGTTCCATAATGTGCGGTGTCCCGCAGTTGTCTACCGGGGGAGTGCGGTATGTTACGCAGAATACTTTATTGTCATCATTGTTTTTCAGGTATAAAAGCCTCGCCCCGCTTTTTTCGTGCTCGAACAAATAAGCAATGCTGTCAAGCTCTTTCATTGGCCATATTTTATTTAATTTAAATCCGTTATAGATATTATTCGTTTCAAACATATTTCACCTCTGTGTAAGAACCATATGAATACAATAATTCAACCTATATTATACCGCAATAAATATCCCGTAGCAATGAGTAGGAAAGTATTTTTATCAAAAGTCGTTGGGTAAAATGCTTTTATCTTACAAAAAAAATAACTCCCGGTTTACGGGAGTATTTCGCAGTAATGGTGCCGGTGGCCGGACTCGAACCGGCACGGTATCGCTACCAACGGATTTTGAGTCCGTCACGTCTGCCAATTCCATCACACCGGCATTACCCGAATATGATAGCATATTGTTCAGTATTTTGCAAGAGGGAAAGTGAAAATTTTCCGCTGTGAAAAAAGTAAAATGCTTTTTCCCGTATGCTTGATAAATGAAATAAATTGTGATATATTTGATTTAAAAGACAAAGGGAGAACTGCAATGACATTTAAAATGGGATTCACTCCGGATACACCGGACGAAATAAATGAAAATACATACACAGAACCCGTCGAAACTCCGAAACAATCGGTGGTAAATGTGTATTTTGAGAAGAAAAATGTTACATATGCTTATTATAACGATCTGTTCGATCTGTCTGTGGGAGATATTGTATTTGTTGAGGGCAAACTCGAAGGTATACAGGGTAAGGTTGTTGCCGTAAATTATAACTTCAAGATAGATCTTTCAAAGTTTAAAAAAGTAGTGTCTGTTGCAGACACAGCTGTAAAAGGGGATTTTTTCCTTGGTGGAAGTCATTTTGTGACCTTCGATAAAGATGCCATTCCGGCGGAGAAAGCAGACGGATGGTTTATTCCCGAACCGAAAGAAAAACCGGAGATCATAGAAGGATATGACGATTCTGAGTTTCATATTGGTTCAATGAGCGAGATCGTTGCATCGGAAGAAGATATGAAGCATGCTCAGGATTATTTCATGCAGAATATGGTCAGATATGTCAGAATGGATGATGACAAGGTATATGCCATAGTCGAAGGTTCAAAAGCATATTCTGTTGAGTTTGAGTATCGTGGAGGAATGGTAAGCAGGCTTGTCGGCTCATGTTTTTGCGGATATTCGGGTTGTCGTCACAAAATGGGCGCACTTCTGCAGTTTTATGACACTCTCACAAGAGTGGAAACTTTCTACCATGAGAAACTTGAACAGAGCAACTATTTTGCCGCCATAGCCAGAGAATCTCTTTTCGAAATGACATTCAACCGTAAAGCCGAAGGAAGCTTTACGATGGATATGTGAGCTTATATAATCATGGCCCGTCAGTTATTATTGACGGGTCCGTTTGTTTTGCTGAAAATTCAGGGTATGTCCTGCGTGAAGATTATTTTATCGTTGTGGTATTGAATTGAATATTTCTTATTTGTATAATATGAATAAATACATATGAAAAAGCAAAAAAAAAATTATCAGTGATTATTTATCAGTGAGGGAAATATTATGAGCGTAAACTACGAAATGATAAGAAATGATAAGCAGATAAACGCATATATAGAAAAAGCAAATGCAAATCTCGGTATTCTCGGATATACGGACCACTCGAAAGTGCATACAATGCTCGTTTCCAAAAGAGCGGCAATGATTCTCAATACGATCGGTGCTACAGAAAAAGAAACGGAGCTTGTTCAGATAGCCGGCTTTATGCATGATATAGGCAACGCCATCAACAGAAAATCCCATGCAGAATACGGAGCGCTCCTTGCGGACAGCATATTAAAAGATATGGATATTTCTCTTGAGGACAGAATTACTATAGTATCCGCTATTGCCAATCACGACGAATCCAGCGGTCTTGCGGTGGACAGGGTTTCTGCAGCACTTATAATTGCGGATAAGACAGACGTAAGAAGAAACCGTGTACGAACAAAAGACAAGGCGGCATTCGACATCCACGACAGAGTGAACTGTGCAGTGACAGACAACAAACTCAGCATATCAAAAGAAGAAAAAATAATCAAACTGGAACTGACGGTTGATGAAGAAATTTGCACAATGTATGAGTATTTTGATATATTCCTTCAGAGAATGCTTATGAGTAAAAGAGCTGCCGAATTTCTGGGATATAAGTTTTCTCTCATAGTGAATCACAATAAAATTTTGTAAACAAAAAATACGACAGAATTCTGTCGTATTTTTGTTATCCGCGTCTCTGTTTCTGAATAAAATATACCGCATTACGCATAAGGCTTCTCGGAATGAATCTTCCCGTTTTCGTGAGAAGTTTGTTCTGTAAACCGGGAATTATCACTGTTCTGCCTGTAAGCATTTTTGCATAGCCATAGCCTGCAACAGTCTTCGCATCCATTGTGTATGCATCGTTGAATATATCCGCAGACTCTGCCCCTGCAGCTTCTTCAAATCCGGTTTTTGTCGGTCCGGGGCATAGTGCACATATGCTGACACCTGTATTTTTCAGCTCCACGGAGAGAGCTTCCGTAAGGGACAATACATATGCTTTGGTTGCATAATAGTTTGCCATCATCGGTCCCGGCATAAATGAAGCAACGGATGCAAGGTTCATTATCCTTCCGAAGCCGCATTTTACCATTTCATTTGCATAAAGATAAGTCAGATGTGCAAGACTCATGATATTTAGATTAATCATGTTCTTCTGCTTCTGCCAGTCGCTTTTTACAAAATGACCGTAATCGCCGAACCCTGCGTTGTTGATGAGAATATTGATATTGAGTCCGAGACGAGTTGTCTCATCGAAGACTTGCTGTGCCGCATTTTCTTCCGAAAGGTCTTTTGTGATTACATATGCGTTCACAGAATATGTTTCCTCGAGATAATTTTTCAGTTGCGTAAGTTTTTCGGTACTTCTTGCAACAAGAACGACATCATATCCGTCATTGGCGAGAAGTTTGCAGAATTCCAGACCAAGGCCACCTGAAGCGCCTGTAACGAGTGCTGTTTTGTTCATACTGTCCTCCTGTACTTGTTTCATTTTATCATAATATTACATTTGTTCAAAGTAAATCGGAGAAAGACCTGTAAATAAAAAGCAGATATATGTATTCCAATATCTGCTTGTGCTGAGTTATTATTTATTTTTCAGAAGCTCCGCAAAATCACTGAGCACAGAAGGAATATCTATCTTCTGTGGGCACTTGTCAAGGCATGTTCCGCATCCCACGCATTGGTCAGGACCGCTTACCCTGTCAAGTTCGGGAATCTTCCACAGTGTCCCGCTGACTTTCAGTTCGTTATATCCCTGTATAAGAAGCGGAATGTTTAATTCCTGAGGGCAACTGTCGCAGCAATATCTGCAGGCTGAGCAGGGAACACCCAGTTCATCAAGAAATACTTCCTTTGCTTTCATAAGAACTTCGTATTCTTTGTCATTGAGTGGATTATGTTTATCAAAAGTCTTTGCATTGTCAAGTATCTGCTCTACATCGCTCATTCCGCTCATTACGGTTTTTACGTTTTCAAGTCCCATAAGGAATCTGAAGCCCCAGGATGCAACGCTCATTTCAGGATTTTCGGCTTTTAATATTTCAACAGCTTTGTCGTTGAGGGTGGCGAGCCTTCCTCCCTTGAGCGGCTCCATTACCCATACGGGGATATTATGCTTCGTCAGAATTTCATACTGCTCTTTTGCGTGTAAAAGTGTCCAGTCCACATAATTCAGCTGCATTATTGCCATATCGAACCTGTCAAAGTGATTCAGGAATCTTTCAAGTACATCCGGTGTTGCATGAGTTGAAAAACCGATGTGTCCGATTCTGCCTTTTTCTTTCTGCTCGAGAAGGAAATTTATATTTTCTTCACTCATGTAATCTTCTATATAATTTTCATCAAGACTGTGGAAAAGATAAAAGTCAAGATAATCAGTGTTCAGCCTTTCAAGCTGTAACTCAAAAGACTCGCTGATGCTCACACCATGTCTTGCGTAAAATTTTGATGAAAGATAATAGCTCTCTCTCGGATACTTTTTCAGGGCTTCCCCCAAAAACTTTTCCGAATCTCCGTTCTGGTATGTATAAGCCGTATCGAAAAAATTGATTCCTGCATCAAATGCCGCATCAATGACCTTCATGGCTTTTTCTCTGTCGATTGTGTTTTTGCTTCCTTCAACCATCGGAAGTCTCAGAGCACCCATTCCGAGCGATGAAATCTTTTTTCCGTGAAAATCGTGATAATACATTTCTTTCTCCTTTATTGGCTTGTTGCCTTGTCGGATTTAAAATATCACATTTTGACATTTTCGTCAATTATAAATACGGCATTCTGTTGTCTGAATTGACGTTTGTTTTTCGGATATTTGACATTTATTAATCTATGGTATATGATTGATAAAAACACATTTCAAGAGGATAAATTATGACTGACGTAGTTGCTGCACTTATCTGGAAAGATGATAAATTTCTCATTTGTCAGCGCCCTGCCCATAAGAAAAGAGGGCTTTTGTGGGAATTTGCAGGTGGAAAAACAGAACCGGGAGAAACAAGGGAAGAGGCACTGAAAAGAGAACTTATGGAAGAACTTAAACTCGAAGTAGAGATCGGTGATGTGTTTATGGAGCTTGTTCACGAATATCCGGACATTACCGTAAATCTGATTCTATATAACTGTACAGCTCTGAATAAGCCGGAAAAGATTGAACACAACGACCTTAAATGGATACATCCTTCCGAAATAGAATCATTTGATTTCTGCCCTGCGGATACGGACATCCTTGCAAAGATAAAAGAAATATATCTGTAAAATACACACCGCAACCTGAAGTTGACGGATAGTTGGTGGTAAAAGAGTGCCTCATATGCTAAACTTTTTCCGGGGGTGGATAAAATGAGCATTGGAAACAGGATAAAAGAGCTAAGGACCGCAAAACATTTTTCTCAGGAATACATTGCGGAAAAGCTTGATATTTCAAGACAGGCAGTAAGCAAATGGGAGCAGGATATTGCAAAGCCCGATACGTCAAACATCATCGCGCTTGCGGAGCTTCTGGATTCGACAGTGGAATACCTGCTGACGGGAAAAGAAGATAAAAATGACATAGTGTATATTCCCGTATATGAAGAGAAAAAGAAAATAAACAGGAAAAAGCTTGCACTTTTGATATGTGCTGCATTTATTGTTGTTTTTGCAGGTTCGTTTATTTATTGGGGAAGCAATCTTCCTGTGTCTTATGATGCGGGTGCGTGTAGAGGAGGTTTTTCTGCACATATATTTGCGAAATATTCGGAAGAACTGTCAGAAATGTATCTTGACAGCCTTGATGACAAAGAACTCATTATAAATTACACAGTAATTAAAGAAAGCGATGACATAAGCTGGTCGGAAGATGTGATAACCATTCATTTTGATGTTTCTTACGATCATTCTCTGTACGGAAACATGACGCAGAGAATAGGCTTCTTCGGGAAAAGGTATTGGTTTGAAAAATATAAATGGAGTTCTCCGATTGTTGTCGGTTAAATAAATTAAATGAGCCTGTGCTGTCGCACAGGCTTTGAATTTTATCTGCAAAATTACCCCCAAAGACTCTTTTCGAGGGAGCTGAGTGTATTATGTTTTTTTACGGTAATACACATCGGTATCAGTATTATGATATGTACTATAAACTGTAATACGGAAAATGTTCCCAGCCACAGAAGAGCATCTGTTGCATAGATAAAAATGGACAGTTTATATGCAGGTTTTTTTTCTTCAAAAAACATTACACCTACGGATGTATATATGAAAACGCCGACGATTACCGCAAACGCAACATAAAACATAGCCGCGAACACATAGTTCCCCTCAGCCGCCCTGCTGTATGCAAAGCTGAATATACTGTCCAGAACGAACATATTTATATAGTCAAAATGAAGGTCTACCCTGAACAGCAACAATGCACTCTGAACAAGGGCCATTACAGTGGGTATATGCATAGAAAGGCTGTACAGCCTGAGGGAGCTTGTCAGTTCTTCTTTTAACTCTATATACTGTTGATAATTCATACTATCTGCTGCCTAATATCTTCACTTCGTTTTCAAGTTTTACCCCGAATTTTTCAAATACGACATCCTGCACATATCTGATAAGATCAAGAATATCTGTACTCGTTGCATTGTCATAGTTGATGATAAAACCTGCGTGTTTTTCGGAAACCATCGCTCCTCCGATGCGGTATCCTTTGAGACCTGCATCTTCTATGAGTTTGCCTGCGTAATGTCCCACAGGGCGTTTGAATACACTTCCTGCGCTCGGGTATGAAAGAGGCTGTTTGTCTCTTCTTCTCTGATTGAGATCTGCAGTATACGCTTCTATCTCATCTTTGTCTTTTTCGAAAAGCTCAAATTCCGCACCGACGATAATCACATCTTTCTGCATAAAGATACTCTTTCTGTAACCATAGTCTATCTCGTCTTTTGATATGGTTCTGATATCGCCCTTTGGAGTAACATATGTTGCTGAGGTGAGAATGTGGGAAATTTCATGCTCATATGCACCTGCATTCATGTATACAGCTCCGCCGATTGTTCCCGGGATACCTGAAAGGAATTCCATTCCTCCGAGGGAATTGTTCATTGCAAAGCGGGACACTTCCGCATTGAGATTTCCTGCAAAGGCTGTGACGGTGTTGTTTCTGACTTCAAGACCGCGAAGTCCTTTTGTGGATACAACAACGCCTCTTATCCCGCTGTCGGGAACGATTATGTTTGAACCGTTTCCCACAATATAATATGCATAATCACTTCCTGCGAGTATTTTAAGGCACTGAGCCATGGTTTCAATGCTCTGCGGGCAAATGAAGAAATCGGCATTTCCTCCTGTCTTGAATGTGGTATGTCTTTTCATTGAGACGTCTGTATGAAAATCTTCGCCGAGAAGCTCTTCAAGAATGCTTAATTCATCTTTGATCATATATTTAATTTACCTTTTTGTTCTTTAATTTACTTGTCCTGCATAGACTGTACAAAAGCACAGTTCACAGACATTATATCATATTCTTTGTGCTTTGTAATTGTTCTTATGAAAATAAAATGACTAAAATTTGCCAAAGTGAGGTGGTTTATGTATGAAAAGTATATATCCTTATTAAAACTGTTCGATGAAGAGCTGCGGGAACCAATAAAAAATGCCCTCAACGATGCAACAGAAGAGATTCGTCTCAGAATAAACAGACCTGTTGAACTCGTATCCGCAAATTCATTCAGACAGCTCGGTGTGTATGCATCTGCCGAAAATATACGAAGCGTAATCAGAAAAGCTCTCCGGTACAGTATGTTTGCAGGCGAAGATTCTCTCAGAGAAGGCTGGATAAGTCTTGAGGGCGGCCACAGACTCTCATTTTGCGGAAGAGCACTCAGAAAAGACGGAAAAATAAACGGAATGGACTGTTTTTCTTCTGTAAATATCCGTATGGCAAGAGAGGCTCTGTCCGCATCAAAGTATATCCTTCCGTATATAAAGAATTCTCACGGACAAGTTCTGTCGTCTCTTATAGTTTCTCCTCCCGGTGTCGGAAAAACGACTGTTCTGAGAGATATTGCAAGGACTTTATCGACCGAAGAGAGGCCACTGAAAGTCGCAGTTGCAGACGAGAGAGGAGAGATTGCATCCTGTCGTGATGGTATACCAATGCTAAATATCGGAAACAGATGTGATGTTCTTGAGATGTATGATAAAAGTACAGCGGTTAATATGTTCGTAAGACTTATGTCTCCGGATGTGATAATCACAGATGAGATCGGCTCTCCCGAAGATATAAAAGCAATATGCGATGCATCTGCCTGCGGTGTGAGGGTAATAGCATCTGCTCACGGAAATGATGTAAATGATTTTTTTCATCGGAGCCATATGAAAAGAATTCTCGATGCTTCTTCTTTTGACAGGTTTATATTTATTACAAGAACAAATAACATCATTACGGCAAAAAAAGTATATGACGGAAGATTAAATGAGGTGATGTTATGAAAATACTCGGATGCAGCATGATTCTTCTGGCATCGTTTGCACTCTCCGGACAAGTTTATAAAAAGTATGAACGGGATGTATCACATTGTGCTGTGCTTATGGATATATTTACGGATATGAAAGGGCTTTTTATGTATGCACCGATGGATATTTACAATATATGCAGGCGATACTGTGCAGAAAAATTTTCCCCGTTCAACAAAGTTTTTTCCCGCTGTGTGGAAAGTGACGATGAGTTTCTTCCTGTTCTGGCACGGGAACTTGATGCTGTTTCGTATATTGATACTGATATTTCCGGCATTGTTTACAGTGCTATGGAGAGTATATGCGATTCATCAAGAGAAGGGGCTCTCGGGCAGATCGAAATACTTCTCGATCGAATCAGCATTTTGGAGGAACAAAAACGCATGTTGAAAGAAACGAAAGGAAAGATGTATAAGAAGCTTTCACTGACAGGAGGAGTGTTTGTATGTATTTTACTTTGGTGAGGATAGTATGGATATTGATGTGATCTTTAAAATTGCGGGAATCGGGATTCTCGTCACTGTCGTAAATCAGGTACTCAGTAAAAACGGAAGGGATGATATGGCGGTTATGGTCAATCTTGCGGGTATTGTGATAGTTCTTCTTATCGTCATAGATATGATAAGCGAACTGTTCGGTGTTGTCAGAAGCGTGTTCAATCTGTATTAAATATGGAAAAAATAGCTCTTTTCGGTTTGTGTGCCGCAATAATGTGTGTTGTTCTGAAAAAATATAACAAAGATTATGCATTGTTTCTCTCATTGTTTGCGGTATGTGCGATACTCCTTGCAGGTATTGAATATGCTCTGCCCATAATAAACATAATAAATGAATATGCGCAACTTTCCGTAATTCCGTCTTATCAGATCTCAATAATATTCAAGGCGATCGCCTGTGCTTACCTTGCACAGTTTGCTTCGGATATATGTAAAGATGCAGGGGAAAACTCCATTGCTCTGAAAATAGAAAACTCAGCAAGGCTCATTATTGCATATATGTCTCTCCCTGCGGTGGTCAGTCTTTTTGAATACCTTCTTGATATGTTGTAGGTCGATATGAAAAGAAAAGTGATGTTTATTCTAATAATCATACTGCTGCTGCCGGGACTTGTATATGCAGATACGTCGGATACACTCACAGAAGAGCTTCTCGAAAAGATAGAACTGTCGGAACTTGAATACATAATGCAGAACAGCTCATTTTATGAACTCTACGGGTATACGGATCCGGTTACATTTATTTATGATGTGATATCCTCAAACGACAACATTGACGAAATGTCACTGAAAGATGCGGTAATAAATATGCTCATCTGGGAAACGAAAAATAATCTTGCGTTGGTTATAAAAATATTTGCCGTAGGTGTAATCTCCGTTTTCATAGGTTCCGTGACAGACGGGTATCTGTCTAAGGAAATATCTTTTTCCGTAAATCTCATATGTGTGTTGAGTATAGCTTCTCTTGTGAGCGGAGTGTTTTTCAGCTCCGTAAAAGAATGTTCCGATGTTGTGAGCTCTCTGAGCAATCTGCTGGGAGTGTGTGTTCCTGCGATGCTGATGCTCATTGCCGCAGGAGGGGCCGTTTCCACAGCAGGTATTATAAGCCCGACGCTTACGTTGTTCTGTTCATATTCACAGATGATAGTTAACAATATACTTCTTCCAATCAGTGTGATTATTTTTGTACTTGGTATTACTGACAGTATAAGCGATGCGGTCAATCTCAAAAGCCTGTGTTCGGCACTTAAAAAAGGCGCCACTGTTATGCTCGGACTGTCATTTACAGTAATCGCAGGCATAGTTAGTGTGGAAGGCGTTACATTTGCACATGCGGACAGTGTTGGCCTGAAAGCTGTTAAATACGCCGCAGGCAGCCTTATTCCCGTGGTGGGAAGTTTTCTTTCGGGTTCGTTTGATACGGTTCTCGGACTTGTGACTGTAATCAAAAGTGCTGTCGGTCTTCTCGGTATGCTAATAATCATCGCAATAATCATTTCTCCGATGGTAAAACTTGCAATAGTGTACCTTGCTCTGAAGATCACATCGGCACTCGTATCAATTTTTGCGGACGGAACTGTATCCGGTTGCATAGAAAGAGCATCTTCCGCACTCGGATTCGTTCTTACACTCAACGGTGCAATGGCATTGATGAGCGTCATGCTCATATCCATGCTGATGAATATAGGAATATCTGTATGGGGGTAGTATGAAAGTATTTGTTACAAACATAATTCTCGGTGTGATGATTATTATGCTTGCCGGTATGGTTTCTCCGGGCTCCTCATACGGTAAACAACTGAAGCTTTTATGTGCATTGGTTTTTACGGGAATGATACTGAGTGCAATTTCAGGTCTTTTTAATGATTATCCGAACGAACTGTCGGTGTTTTTCAACGGAGAGCTTTCCGATGAAAATGCGCACAGCGAATCGTACGCAGGAATCCTGGAGTATGTGATCAGTGATTACAGAACAAACCTTGAAAAATCCATTATGGACAGTCTTTATTCGGAGGGTATTGAGTTTTCGGATATATCTGTAGCAGTAAACTCTGATCATACATCTGAAGTATTCGGAGAGATTATTTCAGTAAAAATAGACGGATGTGATGAATCTGACATAAACAGAGTGAAAAAAATTATAAATTCATTCTACAATGTGGATTACGGGAATATATATTATTGAAAAGGAAAGAAAATGAAATCAGGCATAACAAACTTACTGAAAGGGAAGACAGATTCCCTTTCTGACAGACAAAAAATGCTTTTAACCGTGATTTTATTGGTGGCGGGGATACTTCTTATTATGAGCGGTGGTTTCAGAGATAAAACAGAACATAGCGGTTCGCTGGAGCTTGTAAGCTCGAATGAATACAAAACATCTCTCGAAAGTCAGCTTGAGAAAATGCTTTCCGCTGTAGAAGGTGTAGGAGAAGCGAAAGTAATGATCACCCTTGTTGGTGAAAACTCCAAGACTATCGCATATAACGAAAGTCAGTCAGCATCCACCAATCAGAACTCATCTCAGGAGAACACAAGTAAAGATGCAGTTTTGATAAAGGACGGAACAACGAGCGCTCCATACACTCTGAACGAAAGTTATCCGGATGTGGCAGGTGTACTTGTTGTGGCAACGGGAGCTGAGGATTCTCTGACGAAAAGCTACATAATCTCCGCAATAAAATCAACGTTAAATGTGTCAGCAAACAACATTACGGTGCTTCCTATGAGCACTATGGGAAAATAAAGGAGGAAAAATATGCAAATACCGTTTCTTAAAAAGAAAAATGTCATTCTTGCATCGCTGATGGTGCTTTTGGTGGTGGCCAGCTACATCAATTACAACGCTTATTCGGGAGACTTCACCGCATCAAGCGAAAATGACAATCCCCTCAATGCAAAACTTGTCAATTCGCTTACAGAAGACGAAATAATGAGCGGAGACAAAGCTGTAAGTGCAAGCTTTTTTATAGATTACAGAATTGAAAGAGATGCAAAGCGAAGCGAAGATATACAAACCCTTAAATCAATTACAGCATCATCTTCTTCCACGGAAGAAAATATAGCCGAAGCAAATGAAGTGATGATAGAACTTGTTCAGCTGAGCCAGGAGGAACTTCAGCTTGAAAATATGATCGTATCGAAAGGATACGAGGATTGTGTGGTGTTTTTGCATGATGATTATGTGAACGTACTCATAAAAGGCGATACACTTACCACACAACAGGCTGTTCAGATTCAGGATATCGTTGCAAAACAGTGTAAAATGCCACTCTCGCAGATATATATAGCATCTACGGGTGTTACTCAGTAATTTATCTATGTATGCAGGCTTTACGCCTGCTTTTTATATAGTTCCTGTAACAGTGAGTGTAGTCACTCCCGGAACGATTATCCATGCACCCGTAACAGGGTCCTGCTCTGCTGTTGCAGCCGGCACAGTGATCACACCTACGTTAGTCGTGAAAACATCATCTTCGTAAGTGTATCCTGTGAATGTGTCACCGTCAATCTGCACGGATGTTATTATGAGGGCCGGATCAAATGTGTCAACAATATACACTCCATCAGCGGTTGTTGCCTCTGTATTTCCGTGGTTCTGAATAATGAACGTATAAGTTACTTCATCGCCTTCGCTGAGTGTATCGGGAGTTATGAATTTAGAGATTGTCAGATCCGCACGGTCTTCTGTATTTATACTCTCAGATGCTGTTGCTGTGATCGTTCCGCTTGCGGCACTTACAGTATTGATTATTGTACCGTCAACTCTCGGGTCTGCAAATACTGTTGCCGTTGCCTCATAGATTATCATTGCATTTCCGTTTGCGGGTATTGAAATTCCTGTAATCACAAGCGGCTGTGTGCCTGTTACTGTCGGTGCGGTCTGAAGCACACCGTTCTGGTAGTAGGTTACGGAGCCTTCAGTGTATTCGAGTGGATAAAGAGTTGTTTCATCTCCACCTTCGCCAAATGTGTATGCACCGAGATCGTCTGTAAGTGTTATGCCGGTTACGGTGCTGTCCGATGTGTTGATGAGCGAGATGACATAAGTCACATCATCGTTCTGCACATAATCGTCCATAATGGCAGTTTTTGTAAGCATTAAAGCTTCATTTATTTCTCCTACGGCAACATTTGAGCGTGTTACCGAATCGTTTGTATAAAGTGTAGCCTGATTCTGAAATATCGGCATTTTTACCTCCTGAAATTTTATTCACAACATATTATGACAAATTCCCCGGAAATGTGACTGAAACGGCATAAATAATGCTATCCTGTTATTATACGGATAGCAAGTATATTTTAATAAAATGATGAGCGTGCATCGGAAAATAAAGATTCTGTTTTGCTTTATAACACAAACAGGAGATTACTTAAACTCATACATAACAGAAAATATACTCACATAGTCAGATCAACTATCCACCTGCTGAAAATACATATCCTCAAAGGATAAAAAGAGTGCCGTTTGATATACGGCACTCTCTGCGTTTATTCCACTTTTCTTTTGTAGCATCCTCTTGTGAAATTTGACGGAGGATTCTTTTTTATCTGTCTGTAATCTTTGAGTATTGATTCGATCTGTTCCTGTGTTTCTGTTGTGAAATGAAGGAGTGCGAAATCGGCCTTTTCAATGTCCTCAGGTTTGTCACCGAGATATATGGGTGCCGAGTTGAGAATCTCGCTTACTCCGTTTCCGCATACAACCTCGAAATCAATTCCTTTTCTGTCAGTAATGCTGCATCCGCCTTTTTTTCCGTCTTTGCAGAATGTGAATGACGGACAGTTTCTTGTGATCATTACAGGGATCTTTCCGTATGTGAGAATACCTGCGGGGATTATTCCTCTTGAGTTTTTCATCTGATTCAGATTCAGCTCAATGGAAAGTACACATTCATCTACGCCCATATCTTTTATACACTCAACACTGAGTGAATTTGATATGTTCAGCCCGAATCCTCCGAGAACTTCCATTCCCGCATCTTTTGCCAGTTTCACCCTTCCGACTGTATGCGCCATGGCTTTTGTTATGCCCATAGATTTGGCTTTGTTGAGACAGTCCTTTATTTTTTCTTCATCTCCGAAATACACTCTCGGGATTTCAACTATAATCTTGTCATCTGCGATATATTTCCCTTCTGTATTTTCAATATCATACAGCGGAATTATCACTTTGTCCGAAAGATTATATATTTTTTCGTTAAGCTGAGAAATGCTTTGCAGACGGCTGTAGAAAAGTGTTTCTGCATTCAGCTTTTCTTTTTTTGAAGCTTTGGGCAGAACATAATCAATGATCTTTCTCGGCTTTATCGCCATTCTGATTGCATCGAGTTTTTCGCATACTTCACGTCTTACGGAATTTATCGCTGCCGCACTTACAAACGGACTTCCTGACAGCTCAACATTGACTTTTCCGGGCAAATATACCGTTGAACCGAGTTTTGTAAGCTTGTCAGTAACGAATGTTTTGTCAACATGTTTGTTCTTTGCAGTCTGAACAATATCGCCCTCTGCGAGAGCTTCGTTTCCGTCAATATCCACAGCGCAAAGCTTTAACGGCTCACCTTCAATTACCGAAATGTGAAGATCAAGAGGAATCCTCTGCATATTTTCGACATTTGCATACAGTTTCGCAGCTTCCTTTGAATTGCTTTTGTCTTCCGCAGAACGTACACCGAACATATCTTTTCCGAGTTTTCCCGCAAAGTATCCGTCTGTGAATCCGCTTCTGCTGAATATATTTCTGATAGATTCCTTGTCGTATGTGTCATGTTCTCTTTTGTCGTAAACAGCTTTTGTTACGCAGTTTACATATGAAGTGTTTTTCATACGTCCTTCATCTTTACTGTGGAAA
>SVCP01000040.1 GCA_015058295.1 Anaerofustis stercorihominis | reverse complement strand
AGATTATACAGTTACAATGGATATGATGAAAATGGCGAAAAACGATGAAGTCATCTTCCTCCATTGCCTGCCGTCATTCCACGATCTTGAAACGGAGATCGGAAAAGAAGTATTTGAAAAATACGGTCTGAAAGAAATGGAAGTAACTGATGAAGTTTTCAGAAGCAGATATTCAAAAGTATTTGATGAAGCCGAAAACAGATTACATACCATCAAAGCTGTAATGGTAGCAATGATATAAATACAGGGCACGTTTTTCGTGCCTTTTTTATTGATGGGCAACTTTATCATGAATATATGTTTTTTCTTATGTTTGTGTTATAATTCTGTCGAATAGATTTATCGGAGAGTGAAATGTATAAATACAGTGATAAAAGTGACGGGGATTTCAGTCTTCATGATTGCCACGCTCATAAAATGAGTCTCGATGCAGATATATTGTCTTTTGTGTTTGATGACGGATTTTATGTGTTGCCATCTCATCCTGCGAATAATACAGGAGATGTTTTCCGGACATCTCTCTCGGAGTTGCAGCTGAAGATCCTTGATATGGATATTTTCGGTATCGGCATATATTTATTTGTACCTCAGAATGACGGTAGAATAATCCGTGAAGAATGGGAGCCCGGGAATTTTATAGATGCAGTTAATTCCGGTACATTCAGCCTGGAATTTGTAACCGAATACAAATCTTACCGTTCACGTTTGTATAAATGCTATGTCTGGTTTGATACAGCCCCGTACCATTACGAATGTGAGATTGAATTACAGACGGATGATATTTTGTACCTGTGGAATGATCATTTTGGTGAATAATCAATATAATACATATAGAACGTTCAGTGGCCTGTTGCCTGCAGTGCATTATGAAAATTTCTTATAATAAAAAAGCTGTCAAAAATATTTTGACAGCTTGCTTTGTTTTTTTAGCATTTTTCCGGCTCCGGATAATCAACTCCGAAACAATCAACGGTTACTTCTTCCATTACCTGCGGAACAACAGGTCTGTCACCAGCTGATGTCAACGTCTCAGCGATCTTGTTTACGACTTCCATACCTTCGATTACTCTGCCGAAAGCCGCATACTGTCCGTCGAGGTGCGGAGATGTTTTGTGCATAATGAAGAACTGTGAACCCGCGCTGTCCGGGAACATTGTTCTTGCCATTGAAAGCACACCGGGTTCGTGCTTGAGGTTATTTACAAAGCCATTGCCTGTAAATTCACCTTTGATGCTGTAGCCGGGACCGCCGGTTCCTATTCCCTGGGGGCATCCTCCCTGAATCATAAATCCGCGGATTACACGGTGGAAGATGATTCCGTTGTAGTAACCTTTTTTAACGAGGCTGATAAAGTTGTTTACTGTGTTTGGTGCGATGTGCGGATAAAGCTCTGCTTTGATGATTCCGCCATCATTCATTTTAATTGTAACTACAGGATATTTGTTGTCCATATATTTCCTCACTTTGCCTGCCTGTTGCAGTTTTTCTACATTATATCATACTTTAGATATCCGGTAAATACGAAAATATGTTGGTTGCAGAGTGGAAGAAATATTTCATCACAGACCGAGTAAATTAAATACACACAGTTAATGGAGCATTGGTGAGAGTGCTCTTTTTTTATTCACTCAGATGTGATAAAATGTGATCAGCATCCTTTACAGTTTTCGCAGAAAAATTATCCTGAATAAACAAAGACCTGTTGCAAGCAGGCAATGCAAAAAGAGTTATTTATTCAAGGGTTATAAAGACACACGGAGGAATAGACGAAATGTATAAAATTTTATTCATCTGCCACGGCAACATTTGTCGCAGCCCGATGGCGGAATTTATTATGAAAGATATTGTTAAAAAGAACGGAACAGATCATCTGTTTAAAATTTCTTCCTGTGCAACAAGCAGGGAAGAGATCGGCAATGATATGTATCCGCCTGCGAAGAGGAAGCTCGATGAAAAAGGAATTTCCTATTCAAAACGCAGGGCAAGGCAGATTACTGAGGCTGATTTTGCGGAAAACGACTACCTCATTTGTATGGACGGCAACAATATACGAAATCTGAACAGAATATTTTCTTCGGATAAGGCAGGCAGAGTAAAAATGCTTATGAGTTATTGCGGTGAAGAGCGAGATGTGAAGGACCCATGGTATACGGGGGATTTCGAAGAGGCGTATGAAGATATCTTAAACGGATGTGGAGCACTGTACGAACTTATTGTGAAACGTTGAAAAACAGCCATACATTGATCATATGTATGGCTGTTCCGAATTTACTACGTTGTTTTATATCGAATCATTTCCACGGATCTTTAATCATTTCGACTCCAAGTGAAAAGGCCTTTTCTTTTTGTACAATGAACTGTGAGTCATGTCTCTTTTTCTTTTCTTCGGGATCAAACATAGTCCAGTTGTATTTATCATAATCATTGACCTGAAGAGTATTGCCATAAACCATTACTTTTGTCGGGCCGACCATATTGCTCAGCATATTACGATATCCGTCAATCATCCTGTCATATCCGATTTTGTCGTAAAACTCTTCTGATGCATTGCTTGTCATAATAAACAGAACCGGAATCATATGCTCATTGTAACTGCGGGGTTCAATCTTATAAGTGAGGGACTGGAATATCAGACGTTCATATAAAGCACGGAATGCGGCGCTTACATCTCCAAGATAATTTGGAGTTCCTATAATCAGCCCATCAGCAGTGCGGATCTCTTCCAGTACAGGAGAAAGCCCGTCTTTGTATACACAAACTCCCAGGTTTTGCGGCAACTTACAGCCAAAGCAAGATACGCATCCTGTGAATTTGTCAGACTTGTAAAGGTCAAATATTTTTATTTCAGCGCCTTCGGACTCAGCACCTTTTGCGGCTTCACGCACAAGTGTTGCTGTGTTCCATGCAGTGCGAGGACTTGCGTTTATTGCTACGATCTTCATTCGATACCTCCGTTTTAAATCTTTAATTTTATTATATCACAAATAACCAATCCCGTTAAACGGTTTGTTATATAATAAAATGACATAATTTTTATGTTTTAAATTTATGGATATATTCGCATATCGTAGCCGATCATAGACTAAAAATCTGTAGATATATTCATCAAAATAATTTTCCGCATAAGTTCAGGTATGCTGTCTTTCTTTTCTATGCCGTATTCTGCAGGGAGTACACCCAGAAGTATTCTCTCATCTCCGGACATAAGGGCGTACCTTCCGATTTCATCACCGGCTTTTACGGGAGCGGTGATACTCTGTAGGATAAGAAACTGCATTGTTGCGTTTTTTTCTTCGTCATTTGTCAGTGGTGCGTATACATCATATGGAAATCTTACCGCATATGTATCAAAATATCCTTTTTCTATGGGCAGGGCCGATATGATATCATTTTTTGATGCGACTTTAACAAAAGAATACTTTTCATATGCCTGTTTAAGTAATTTTATACTGTCGCCATACATATCCGTACTGTTCAGAACAACGCTGATGAGATCCATCCCGTCTTTTTCCGCAAAGGATACAAGACATCTTCCTGCATCCTCAGTATATCCTGTTTTTCCGCCTATGCCGTATTCGTATAATGAACGAAGCTGATTTTTATTATAATACATTACTTTTTCTCCGTTTATGGTTATTTCTTTCTTTTGTGAGGATACTATTTCATAAAATACATCGTTTTTTATGGCATACGAAGCGATTTTAGCGAGATCGTGCGCCGTAGTGTGATGACCTTCTGCATCAAGCCCGTGAGCGTTTGAGAATGCTGTATTCTCGCAGCCTATATCTTTTGCTTTTTCGGTCATAAGTGCCGCAAATGTATTTTCATCTCCGGAAATATGTTCTGCGATAGCTGTTGCTCCGTCATTTGCGGATACAAACAAAAGAGCGACTATCATATCATAAAGAGTCAGCTCATCTCCTTCCCGAAGGTGCATTTTTGAACCTGTCGTTGATGCCGCATATGCACTTGCCTTTACTGTGGACTCGAGATCCCCGTTTTCTATTGCAGTGATGGCTGTCATTATTTTCGTTGTCGATGCCATAGGGAGAATGTCATCGGAATTATCTTCGTAAAGTACCCTTCCGCTCGACTCTTCAATGACGATGCCTGCTTTACTGTAAGCGAGAGAGCGGGAAGGAATGAAAATCAGAAGTGCGGAAATAATAATCAATAGATATTTTTTCATTGTCATACCTGCTTTAACTTTATTGTTATTGTATATGTTATTTATGTGCCGAATATAACAATGCGTATAACATCGGAGAAAAACGGGTACATTTACAAAAGAATATCCGGAGGTGAATAATGCAGAATAAAGTTGAACTGAGTATGATCTCAACAAGCTCTCTGCCAAAAGTGGATAAGGATACGGCAAATCGTATGCTCAGCAGAATAAAAGGCGGGGAGAATGAACTGAAAGATGAGTTTATAAAATGTAATCTCAGGCTTGTTCTAAGTGTTGTACAGAAATTTTCCAACAGAAAAGAAAATCTTGATGATATATTTCAGATAGGGTGTGTCGGTCTTATCAAAGCCATTGACAATTTTGATATGAGTTTCGGTGTGCAGTTTTCCACCTATGCCGTGCCGACGGATGTTTTTTGAGGAAAAACAAAAATACCGCAACTTGTGCGGTATGACAGGTGCTTACATTGTATATTTGCCGTAAATACAGTCAATGATTTTCTGATTCCCGTTTTCAGACAGGACATCAAAAAATATTTTTGAGAAATCCTTGATTTTTCCGGTCGGTTCATCTTTGTAACACAGTCCGTATTCATACTGTATATCGTCTATAGGTATTGCTACAGCCCTCATTCTGTCCAGATCAAAGTTCATCGGGATTTTGTTTCCGGATAGAATTGTAATCCCGTTATTCATCATTATCTGATAGTATGCACTCTCCCTGTTTGGAACCTCAACGATCCTGGATTTATTACGTTCTGCCATATCATACAGATTTTTCTTGTGTATCCTTGAATTCTGCAGTGAGTCCTCGGCAATATACATAGTTTCACTGAGGAGACGTTTTATATCGCATTTACCGTCATCTCCGAATGACTCGTTATCTTTTGATGCTATGATGCAGAACCCCATTTTTGTGAAGACTTTATAGGTTATTTCAGGAAAATCGAACACATTAACCACGGGCTGAGTGATTATATTCATTTCATCGGACATAAGCCTTTCCACAAGATAATCGGAATTGTCTATCAGTACGTTAATTTCCAGCTCCGGATACATCTTTTTGAATCGGTTTATAATTTCGAGCATTATTTTAGAATCAAATGCAGCATTTGTCCCTATATTAAACACCTGACGATAGCTTTTTTGTATTGCCTGTGCGTGGTTTATCATATGGACAATCGCAGAGTATTCTTTTTTGAACTCTGTGTACAGGAATTTCCCTGCAGGAGTTAATTTGAGGTTATTTTTGTGGTTCGTAAATAAAATTATCCCTGTTGCAGATTCAAAGGCAGATATTCTTTTGCTTACCGCAGACTGTGTTACCGATAAGTCTTCCGCACTTTTTCGCATATTAAGTGTCTTTGCCACGCTCAAAAATGTCTGGATTTGTTCAGTGGTTATGTTTCCGTATGCCATAAAATCCTCCTCGTTACGATTATATCATATCTTTTTTATTTTTTTTATATGTATTTTTATTTTTTCACTATTCCAATATGGAATCATAAGTAAAAAATTTTCATTTTACATTTTGATTCAAATATTGTATGATGTATGTGTAAAATATAACTTATAAGGAGAAATAATATGTTAACAATCAGACAGAACCTTCTTGAAACGATCAAGGGCGGCAACCCGGACAGATTCGTAAATCAGTATGAATTCCTCGTTATGGCAAGAGGGCTTGACCCGATCTCAAGACAGAACCCGGCAGTCCTGCCTGACGGAGTTCCCAAACAGAACGCATGGGGTGTAACACTTGTATGGCCGGCACATACACCGGGACAGTTCCCGGTACATGATTACGAACACAGAGTAGTAAAAGATATTACAAAGTGGAGAGAAACAGTAAAAATGCCGAGAACAGATTTCCCGGATGAAGACTGGAAAGAGTACGAAGAATTCTATGCAAATGTAGACAGAACACAGTATTTTGCAACAGCAATGGTAGCACCGGGTATCTTCGAACAGGTACACTACCTCATGGAAATCCAGGAAGCTCTCGTTGCATTCTATGAAGAACCGGAATATATGCACGAACTTATCGATTACATCGTAGAATACGAACTCAAGCTCGCTGCTGAACTTATCAAACACGGTAAACCGGATGCACTTTTCCATCATGATGACTGGGGCAGCCACAATTCTTCATTCCTTTCACCGGAAATGTTCGAAGAATTCTTTGTTCCCGCATACAAAAAAGTATATGGTTTCTACAAAGAAAACGGCGTAGAACTTATCGTTCATCATTCTGACTCTTATGCTGCAAACCTTGTTCCGCATATGATCGAAATGGGAATTGATATTTTCCAGGGCTGCGTAACTACAAACAACGTTCCTGAACTCGTTAAGAAATACGGTGAAAAGATCTCCTTCATGGGCGACATCGACAACGGAGTACTCGACAGAGTTGACACAACACCGGAACAGATCGCAAAAGATGTAAGAAGAGCTTGCGAAAACAACGGTAAACTTTACTACATCCCGTGCCTCACAAGAGGTGGTGCAGGCAGCACATACCCGGGTATTTACGAGGCAGTTTCTGCAGAAATTGACAAACTCAGCAAGGAAATGTTCTGAACACTTGTATAAACTTTAACAGTCTCCGCATATATTGCGGAGACTGTTAAAAATCGGATGAAAAATTTTGTATTACATAAAAAATATTGTTTTTTGTATTTACATTTTTAATTTCAGGGTGTAGAATATAAATGACCGGCACACAATCGGTGATATTTTTGTAATAATATAAGGAGAAAAACATGTTAACAAAAAGACAGAACTTTTTAGAAACAATCAAGGGCGGCAACCCGGACAGATTCGTAAAACAGTATGAATTCCTTCAGATGTTCAGAGGAGACCCGATCACAGCTCAGAACGCAAGACCTGTTCAGGGCGGCGAACCCGTAGTAGACGCTTGGGGCGTAACAAAAGCTTTCCCGGCACACGTTCCCGGTCCGTTCCCTGTACATGATTATGAACACAGAGTAATCAAAGACATCACAAAATGGAAAGAAGTAGTTAAGATGCCGAATACAGACTTCCCGGAAGAAGCATGGCAGGCATATGCTGAAGCAGGCGCAGCTATTGACAGAAACGAGTATTTCGCAACAGCATCAGTAGCACCGGGTATCTTCGAACAGGTACATTACCTCATGGAAATCCAGGAAGCCCTCGTAGCATTCTTCGAAGAACCGGAAGCAATGCACGAACTCATCGACTACATCACAGAATATGAACTCAAACTCGCTGAAGGTATCTGCAAATACGGCAAACCGGATGCTCTCTTCCACCATGATGACTGGGGTACACATATTTCTTCATTCCTCTCACCGGAAATGTTCGAAGAATTCATTCTCCCGGCATACAAGAAAGTATACGGCTACTACAAAGAACACGGCGTAGAAATCATCGTTCACCACTCTGACTCATATGCAGCAAACCTCGTTCCGTACATGATCGAAATGGGTATCGACGTATTCCAGGGTTGTGTAACAACAAACAACGTTGCTGATCTTATCGAAAAATACGGCGGACAGATCGCATTCATGGGCGACCTCGACAACGGACAGCTCGACAAAGCTGACTGGACAAGAGAACAGATCGCTGAAGCAGTAGAAAAAGTCTGCAAGAAAAACGGTAAATTCTACTACATCCCGTGCCTCACAATGGGCGGACCGTCAAGCACATTCCCGGGTGTTTATGATGCAGTAAACGAAGAAATCGACAGAATGAGCAAAGAAATGTTCTAAGTCATACAAATAAAAACCTCTCGTCAAGAGAGGTTTTTTTCTATGAGTTGATATTTTCGCTGTCGTCGGAAATATATCTTTTTGCCTGCGTGGAGAAAAGTTCGTAATACTTTTCTCCCTTCTGCATCAGCTCCCTGTGGTTACCGTATTCGATGATTCTGCCGTTTTCAAGAACGATGATGCGGTCGGCGATAGTTGCGCTTGAAAGACGGTGAGAAACGAAAATGGACATTTTGTCATTTCTCAGCTCATCAAACTGATTGAAAATCTCCTGCTCCGCAAGCGGGTCGAGGGATGCGGTGGGTTCATCAAGAATAAGAATGTCCGAATCCGCATAGAATGCCCTTGCGATGGCCAGCTTCTGCCATTGTCCGATAGAAAGCTCCATGCCGTTGGGCTCAAATATTCTCATGAGCGGTGTTGAATATCCGTCGGGGAGTTTTTCGATGTATGCATCTGCGGAGCTTTTGCGCGCGGCTTCCCGGACCTGTGCGGGATCTGCCGGGCGATGTATGTCGCTGAGTCGGATATTTTCTTCTGCGCTTAGGGCATATTTGCCGAAATCCTGGAAGATTATGCCGAAGGCGTGATACAGGCTTTTAAGGTCATAATCCCTGATGTCTTTTCCGTCAAGGAGAATCCTGCCTTCCGTCGGGTCATAAAGTCTCATCAGAAGCTTTATAAGCGTTGTCTTACCTGCACCGTTAAGACCGACTACAGCGATGGTTTCTCCGGGGTTGATACGGAAATTAATGTCTGAAAGTACATTTTTCGTTGTTCCCGGGTATCTGAAGCTTACATTTTCAAACTCTATGGTATGTGGAGTGTCTTCCATAACCTTTTCCGGCATCGGAACATCCGGAACAACAGTCGGTTTTCTCTGCATGAAGCTAATGAGATTATCAATAAACAGTGTGCCTTCGTATATGGTGCCGGATGTATTGATAAGTGTGCTGATACATGCGGACACGGATGCAATAGCTCCTGTATACAACGTATAATCGCCGATCCTTATTTTTCCCGTAAATACCTGCCTTGCAATAAGCATATAAAATACGAAATTCGTTATTCCAGAAATTATGCCGATAAGAGTATGCCATGCATTTTCCCCGAATATGAGATTTCTCAGACCCTTATAGTACAGATCAAATGCTTCAAGGTATCGTCCGATGAACATATCCGCAAGGTCGAACATCCTGACTTCCTTGATCATATCTTTGTTTACGAGCAGATCCGCGTAATAATTCATCTGACGGCGTTCTTTGGAGCGGTTGCGCATATAGCTGAAGTTTTTCTTTCTGTACACGAAATTTATGACCGCAGTAGGTATTGATATCAGGATTATGACTACCGTTGCCAAGGCAAGCCCCGGAGCCGTAAACAGGACCGCAAGATAGCTTATAAACTCTATTACCGTACTCACAATGCCGAATGTCTGAGTAAGTACGCTCAGAGGCCTGCTGCCTGCTTCTCTGTTTGCGTTTTCCATCTTTTCGTAAAACTTCGGATCATCAAAAGAGGCAAGATCAAGCTCTTTTGATTTTTCCATTATGCGCAACTTTACCTGTTTGACTACTTTTTCTCCCGCGATCCTGTTGAGAGCGGAAGAGATGTTGTTTACTGTCTGTGTGAGTATTCTGTATACAAACAGGAAGATCAGAAGGAAAAAAACAGGGGAGTCATAAAACGATATATCCGCAGATGCTGAATTCAGTACATTCTGCAATTCATTCAGAAGTTCACGGGAGATGAGGGCACCGATTATCGGCGTTACGCCTTTGAAAAGCGCCATGAATGTGAGAAGAAACAGTATCCAGCGGCCCGTATCCCATACAAGGCGCACTATGTACATAAAACGGCTGAAAAATCCTCCGAGCATCGTCCCGAGATATGCGGGGAGCTCCTTTATATTATCCGGAGGCGGAACTTTTGTGTGTTCATAGAAGTTATTTCTTGCCATTATTTATTCTCCTTGTCCTCACAGAATACGGAATTTATCTTCTCCAGGAGATAAAGAAGCTGTGTTTTTTCTTCGTCCGTAAGTACCGAAAAAAACGATCTTTCGTGTTCTTCACGGTCTTTTTTCATTGAATCTCTGTGAGAGAGTCCTTCTTCTGTAAGATAAACAAGAGTTTTTCTCTTGTCTTCATCGCTTGTCTTTTTACATACAAGCCCGCGATGTTCGAGTTTTGATACCGCTTCGGACACAGACTGCGGACGGATATTCAGCGTATCGGCGATCTGCTGCTGTAAGATGCCTTCGCTTACAGACAGCATTTCAAGGATATGACCTGCGCCTCTTGCGCGGTTGTGGGAGTGGCCCGGTCTGTTTTGGTTTTCGTTTGTTTTGTGTGGGCGACGGCGTGTTGCCGCACATGCTTTCATAAGGTTTCTCATTAATTTCTGTTCCATAGTCATATATTGTCCTCCTTCATATTAAGACTTGATACTAAGGTACCTGAAGATATTATACAGGTACCTTAGTATTTTTGTCAAGAAAAAATGCAAAAAATAAAGGTACCTGAATAATTTCCGGTACCTTTTTAAAAACTTATCAAGATCCTATTTAAGGAATCCGTTTACGATTTGTTCTTCAGCTTCTTCTTCCGTAAGACCGAGTGTCATAAGTTTGACAAGCTGTTCACCTGCGATCTTTCCGATTGCGGCTTCATGAATAAGAGACGCATCTACATGATTTGCTTCGATCTGCGGGATAGCGCTTACTTTTGCGTTACCCATAATGATAGCGTCACACTCTGTGTGTCCGTTGCATTTATTATTGCCTTTTACATTTGATGTGAAAAGCTGGTAGGATTCATCCTTGGCGATAGAACGGGATACAACATGAGCAGAGCAGTCTTCACCATTCATATCAACTGTGAAATCTGTCTTGGCATACTGTTTTCCGTGAGTCATGAGCTTTTCGGTAATGATAAGTGTCGCATTGTCTCCGAGAACGGCTTTTGTAACTCTGTCTGTTGAGTCAATGCCTTTGATCTGCGTTGTTTCCATTTCCATGTATCCGCCTTCATCAATTTCGATGATAGTCTGCGGATTCATTACTCTTTCGCCTGTGCCGTCTCCATCGCCGTAATGCTTTTCGACATATTTGATTTTTGCGTTTTTGCCTACATGGAAAGTATGGATGCCGTCATGTTTTGAAAGGTCTGCGCCACAGTTGTGGATGCCGCAGCCGGCAATAATAACTACATCCGCATCTTCACCGATGAAGAAATCGTTGTATACAAATTCCGTAATTCCTGATTCACTGATAATTACGGGAATATGAACGCTTTCGTTCTTTGTTCCCGGTTTGATAATGATGTCAATACCGGATTTGTCTTCTTTATTTACGATGTCAATATTTGCAGTTGTGTTTCTTCCTGCACTTTCTCCGTTTGCACGGATATTGTATGCGCCTGCAGGAACCTTTTCGAGGTCAGCCACCTGTTTGAGTAAGTTTAATTGAATAGCATCCATTATTTATTTTCCTCCCCGTTGAGAGTCTGTTCCACAACTTTGCAGTTTGCCGCAAAACGCATAAGCTCCGGAAGAACTTCATCTTTAGTTCCTATCTGTTTGAGTTCGCCTGCATTAAGGAGAATAACCTTGTCCGCAATATTGAGGATTCTTTCCTGATGAGAAATTATCATAATTGAGCCCTGAATCTTTTCGTATAATTTCTCGAATACGGTAATAAGGCTGTTGAAACTCCATAAGTCAATTCCTGCTTCCGGTTCGTCAAAAATAGAGAGCTGTGCCGCTCTTGCGAGAACCGTTGCGATTTCGATACGTTTGAGTTCGCCGCCTGAAAGTGATGCGTTTACTTCTCTGTTAATATAATCTTTTGCGCAAAGGCCTACTTCAGAAAGATATTCACATGCTGCAGCAATGCTGAGTTTTTTGTCATTGCCTGCAGCAATATTGATCAGATCACGGACAGTGATGCCCTTGAATCTGACAGGTTGCTGGAATGCGAAGCTTATGCCTTTGTTTGCTCTTTCCGTGATTGAAAGCTCTGTGATGTCTTCACCGTTGAAGATGATCTGTCCGCTCGTAGGAGTGATGATACCTGCGATGATCTTCGCGAGTGTTGATTTACCGCTGCCGTTAGGTCCTGTAATTGCGATAAATCTTTCATTTATATTGAGACTAATGTCTTTGAGGATCTCTTTTCCCTCAACTGTATAGCAAATATTTCTAAGTTCTAACATGATACCTCCGTTATTACTGTGCTTGTATAATAATAACACAGCCAAGCTCTAAAATCTATACAAAATTTGTGCTGAGTGCTATTTTTTCGTTGCATGCATTAGATTTTGGGTCAATAGAGCAAAGATGTTGTTGCTGTTCTTGACGGTAGGGGAGTTTGCTGATAAAATTAATACAACTAATTTTAATTATGGTGATAAATATGGATATTCAGACATTTTTTGAACAGAATAACAAAGTTGCCATCGCTTTTTCCGGTGGCCTTGATTCAACATATCTTTTATTCGAAGCTGTAGATGCAGGATGTGATGTACATGCTTTTTTCGTAAAGAGTGCATTCAATCCCGACTGGCAGCTTGAACAGGCTGAAAAATTAGCTCAGCTTTTCCTTGTTAATATGACAGTAATATATTCGGATGTTATGTACAACGAAGATATTATAAAAAACAAAGAAGACAGATGCTATCACTGTAAGAGTGAGATGTTTTATAATATCAAGCGTGCAGCTGAACAGGCAGGATATGATGTGGTTATCGACGGAACGAATGCTTCCGATGACGGTAGTGACCGCCCGGGTATGAGAGCTGCAGAGGAACTTGGTATAATTTCTCCTCTTAAGATCTGCGGTATAACAAAAGATGAAGTTATAAAGAGAAGTAAAGAGTTTAATCTTCCGACGCAGGATGATATAAGCTACAGTTGTCTTGCAACAAGGATTCCTTCTCCTACAAAAATTACAACAAATGCGCTTGAAAAGATAGAGCTTGCGGAAAACAAGCTGCATTTTATGGGTTTCAAAGATTACCGTGTCCGTTTCCACGGAAACCTTGCACGCATTGAGATTGCCGAAAATGAATATGATGAACTTATAAAAAGAAAGGTCGAAGTATCGGAAGCTCTTAAAGAGTATTTCAAATATGTTACGGTAGACCTGATCGGAAGATAGTGGTATGGATAAGGAATATATTCTCAGACTTCTGGAAAGTGTAAAAAACGGAGAAACGGATATCGACTCCGCCGCATGTGAGCTTATATACGAGCCGTATTCTGACATAGATTACGCAAAGATAGACAACAGCCGTAAACTTATTCAGAGCGTCGGCGAAGTCATCTACGGTGAAAGCAAAACATCTGAGCAGATTATCGGAATTGTCTCAAAGATGAAAGAAAAAGATGATTCGGAAATACTTATAACCAGGCTTTCAGAAGAAAAGGCTGATGAAGTTATGAAGCATTTTGCCATGCGTTATGATATAAATGCACGTATAGGCGTCATCGCAGGCGAAAAGCCTGTGCACACAGGAAAAGAAGTTCTTCTCCTGTGTGCCGGAACAAGTGATCTTGCTGTTGCTGAAGAAGCCGCAATGACGCTGGAGTTTCTCGGACATTCCCCGAAAAGGATATATGATGTAGGTGTTGCGGGTCTACACAGACTTTTATCTCACATTGATGAGATCGGCAGTGCGGAAGTCATAATCGTAATCGCAGGTATGGAAGGTGCTCTTGCAAGCGTTGTTGGCGGATTATCTTCTGCTCCTGTAATTGCAGTACCAACATCCGTAGGTTATGGTGCGAATTTCGGCGGACTCAGTGCCCTGCTGTCGATGCTCAACTCATGCGCAAGCGGAGTGGGTGTTGTGAATATAGACAACGGTTTCGGTGCAGCAATGCTTGCAAACAGAATAATAGGAAGAAAATAATGAAGATATTGTATTTTGACTGCAAAATGGGCGCTTCGGGAGATATGATTTTAGGTGCGTTGTATTCTCTTGCCCCGAACAGAGACAGAATAATCGAAAAACTTAACAGCTTTTATCCTGATGTGGCGGTTATTGTTTCGGAAAAAGAAAAACTCGGGACATACGGCACTCATATAAAAGTTGTGATAAACGGTACGGAAGAAGAGAGTATCGATGTTGATTCCACACATTCTCAGGAAAATCATTCTCATGAACATTCCCATGCTACGAGAAAAGATATCTTTCACAGAATAGAGGATCTTCCCATAGATGATCATATTAAGGCTGATGCCCTCGGAATATTCAATTCTGTGCTTGAAGCTGAATCAATAGTTCATAAAGAGAGTGTTTCAAAAGTACATCTGCATGAGCTCGGAAATATTGACGCAATTATTGACATTGTAGGTGCGTGTATGTTCATTGATGACATCTCGCCGGATAAAATAATCTGTTCCCCTGTAAATTTAGGCAGTGGATTTGTAAAATGCGCTCATGGAATCGTCCCTGTACCTGCACCTGCAACAACAATTCTTCTTAAAAATATGAAGTCGTATCAGTCTGACATAAAAGGAGAACTGACAACACCCACAGGAGCGGCGATTTTAGGTTATTTTGCGGAAGAATATTCCCCAATGCCATCGATGTACATATCGGATAACGGCATCGGTGTAGGGAACAAGGATTT
>SVCP01000039.1 GCA_015058295.1 Anaerofustis stercorihominis | reverse complement strand
CTCAGAAACTCAAAGTTACAGTACCTGCAGGAACAACAGAAGTCACATTCAAAAACATTACAGATACAGTAATGTGGGGACAGATGTATGTATACAACGGTGCTCATAACTGGGAAGAATTCGCAAGCAACGTTAAAGAAGCTACACTCAGCCTTGCCGAATGCGGTACATCATTCTGTGTAAGTGACAGCGCAAACAACTGGTATCATGTTAATATCACTGTTGCGACAGAGGAAGAAAAACCGGAAGTTCCGGAAGACAACAATGAAGTCGATGTATATATGTCTGTATCCAAGCATTCTGAATTTATCACTACGGAAGCAACAGGAACTGTAATGGCACTTGAAAAGCTCACTGTTCCGTACTTCGATCTTGCGGATTACGGCCTTGAAATGCTTTATTATAATCCGGATTGTTATAAAGGTGTTGTTCAGGAGGGCGGAACAAACGAAACCGCAAACGGCAACGTAACAATTCTTCACCTCTTCATTTACGCAACTGAAATTTACCGACTCGGACTCACACCCGAACAGGCAGGAAAAGGTGTTCTCGCTCAGGAAGGATGGCCGTATTTTGAGGTGTATCAGAAAAATCCGGGCTCTGCATTCGTATTCTTCTGGGATTTCGCTGAAAATATGACATATTATCATAATTACAGCTATCCTCTCGGAAAGCTTGGCTGGGGCTCAACATGCGATCAGATCGTTCTTAAAGATGGTGACACAATTCATGTACGCTACGACACAGGTCAGGGCGACAACGGAACATACTATCACTTCGGAGAAAGCGGAACAACAACAAAAGAAATACTTCAGGGAAATGATCTCAACCTTACTCTGTTCGAAACAACAAAAACTGCTGATTACTCAGGCACAGGTCATGAACCTGTCGGAGAAGGTAATAAAGTAAATGTGGTGGAATATATCGGAGGACCTGTTCTTACAACAGCAACAACAAATGCCTACGGAGATATCCGCCTCGGCACATCTTCACTTGCTGCAGGACAGTACTATGTATACTCAGAAACATATGATCCCGCAATTATGCTCCTGAATGTATCAGGAACTGCTCATGTTCACAGCTATGAAAAAACTGTAACTCCTCCATCATGCACAGAAGGCGGATACACAACATTTAAATGTTCTTGTGGCGACAGCTATGTCGGCGAAAGAACAAAAGCAAACGGACACAAATTTGAAAACAATAAATGTGCTGTATGCGGAATTCCGGGAACAGCAATTCCGGAAGGCGCTCCGTTCATCGACATGGCAACTGATGACGGACAGGCTGTTACAGTTACATATATGGGCGATGAACCGACATATATGATGGGTCCCCTTTACAAAGTTGAAGTTCCTCTCGGAACAAGACAGGTCAATGTTACATACAACCAGGGTGATGTCATGGTCGATGGTTTCGGATATGCCGGAGCGGTCGTGATTGGATTCGAAAATGTAAGTCAGGACGGATACGGACAAACAACAAAAGACGGAAAAACAATTGTAGGCCTTGCAATGGAAAAAGGCGCGGCAAATATGTCGGGAACAATCCGTCTTCTCAATGTTCCTTATACTGACAATCCTCGCTGTGTAGGTCTTTTGAATGCTGACGGAACTCAGTTCCACTTCTTCGCATTCACATATAAGCTTGAAGAAGGTCAGCATTTTGCCGTACTTCCGGAAGGCGTAGGCTACACTGTTACAGGTGAGCCTGTTGCAGAAGACGGATATACATTCAATGTGACGATTGACGAAGGCTACGAAGCGACAGCAGATTTTGCTGTAAAAGTAAATGGCGAAACAATAGCAACAGAACCGGGAAATATAACTGTTCCTTCTGTTAAAGAAGATCTGATAGTTACAGTTGAAGGCGTTTCAAAGATCGTTACCGCAAATGATATTTCAATTACAATAGACCTTACGGAATATGACGGTCCGGTAGAAGCTTTCATGAACTATCAGAATACACAACACCAAATGGAAGAAGTCTATGCGAAAACAGGTAAGAAAACTACACTTTCTGTTGAAGCATCAAAGAACGAATGGTTCCAGACTTTCATTAGTAGAGTAAGCCCGATGGTTCTCGCCTATGATGTAAATGGTACAGTATATCCTGTTCCTTCAGAATATACAACTATCTCACTTGCCCCGGGCGTAAGATTGAATATGGATCGCGACGGATACCTGTGTCTGCGTGTAGATAATAAAGAACCGTACCAGGCAGTGATCAAACCTGTTGTGGGAACTGCTGAATCTGTTGGCGCAGCTCCGGATTTCGCGGAAGAGGATGTAATTGATGTTAAAAACATCGATGTTGTCGGCGCAGATGTTGTAAGCTCAGAATGGGACGGAGACACTCTTAACATAGTTCTTGCAGAGGATACAGCAGAAAATGCTCCACTCAAGGCAATCTGGACTATTTACGCAAACAACAAAAAAGAAGGCGCTTCTCAGCCTTGCTTCAACATCAACGGCAGAATGCAGACACCATCCCCGGCAGAAGCTACGTTTGACTGGGTACATTTTATAACTCTTGAAAACGGCACAGCAACGGCTGAAGCTGCGTTCACGGTTGCAGATATACCATGGAATCCGGAATCTGCTCTGGAATTCACACCAAAGACATACACTCTCAATTTCATGATTCTTAACCCGGTTGATGCTGCAAAAGAAGACGCAAAAGCTGAACTCGAAGAATACAAAGATCCTGCTGATTACAGAGAAGCACAGCAGGAAGAGCTCGCTGATGCAATAGCTGAAGGCAAAGCAGCTATCGATGCTGCAACAACAGAAGAAGCCGTTGCAGCAGCACTTGCAGAAGCAAAAGCCGCAATCGACGAAATCAAGACAGACGAACAGCTCAAAGCTGAAGAAGCTGCAGCAGCTCTCGCAAAAGCTAAAGAAGATGCAAAGGCTGAACTCGATGAATACAAAGATCCTGCCGATTACAGAGATGCTCAGAAAGAAGAACTCGCAGAAGCAATCGCTGAAGGCAAAGCAGCTATTGATGCTGCACCGGATCTTGCAGGCGTAAACACTGCAAAAGGCGAAGCAAAAGCAGCTATGGATGCAGTCAAGACTGATGCACAGCTCACAGCTGAAGAAGAGGAGGCTGCCAAGGAAGCACTCGGACAGGCTCAGTATTCAGCAAAAACAAGACTCGAAGATTATAAAGATCCTGCTGATTACAGAGATGAACAGAAGGCTGAACTCAGAGATGCGATTACAGACGGTAAGGCAGCTATCAATGCGGCTGAAAACATTGAGGAAGTAGAAAAAGCTCTCGAAGATGCAAAAGCTGCAATCGACGAAATCAAGACAGACGAACAGCTCAAAGCTGAAGAAGAGGAGGCTGCTAAGGAAGCACTCGGACAGGCTCAGTATGAAGCTAAAACAAAACTCGAAGATTATAAAGATCCTGCTGATTACAGAGATGAACAGAAGGCTGAACTCAGAGATGCGATTGCAGACGGTAAGGCAGCTATCAATGCGGCTGAAAACATTGAGGAAGTAGAAAAAGCTCTCGAAGATGCAAAAGCAGCTATCGACGAAATCAAGACAGATGCACAGCTCAAAGCTGAAGAAGCTGAAAAAGAAGATGATGAAGTAAAAGACGAAGAAAATAAAGAAAATGAAGCACCGGCTACAGGTGACAACGCAGTTATCATTGTAAGCTTTGTAATGCTTATTATCTTCGCAACAGCTATTGCTATTATCCGTAAGAGACAGACAAGATAATTTCTGACTCTGCAATTTTAACCCCCCATTTCGATATGAAATGGGGGTTATGTATTTATTACGCTTCGATTACAATTCTGTGGTCAAGAAGTTTAACTTCTCTGAGGGTACCTTCTACAAATTTGCTGTCGCCGAGAATATCTTCGAGATATACACCGTTGTCTTTCGGTACAGCAACGATTACCGCATCCATGATCTTTGTTTCAACTCCGTCTTTATTCTTTAAATATGCCTTTGATTCACACATAGTATTCACCTCGTTTTTTTATTAATTTTACCACAACAGGATGATAAAATAAATAAATTTGAGAGATTATCGCCTATTTTTTATTACGATTGCATATATTTTGAAAAAAGGAGGCTATTATGCTCGCTATTATCGAAATTTTAAATCTGCTTTCAAAGGTATTCTTCTTTCTCGGATACCTGACATCCGAAACATATCCGGAAAAACTCACTCCGGCACAGGAGAAGGAGTACATACGGATGATGGCACAGGGAGATGAAGAAGCCAAAAATAAACTGATACTCCATAATATGAGACTGGTTGCGCATGTAGTCAAAAAATACTCAACGTGCCCTATCGATACAGAAGACCTGTTGTCCATAGGTACTGTGGGTCTTATAAAAGGCATCAATACTTTCGATCCGGATAAAGCATCCCGACTGGCAGGATATGTAGCGAAATGCATTGATAATGAGATACTTATGGCAATAAGAAACGAATCCAAAAGAAGTGGCAATGTATCCCTGGAAGATGTCATCGGATGTGACGATGAAGGAAACAACATTATGCTGATAGATGTGTTATCTGCCGAAGATGAAGATATTGCATATAAAATAGATCTGGCTTCGCAGACGAGCAAACTTTATCAGCTGATAGAATCAAAGCTTGATCTCAGAGAAAGAACTATCATAAAATTAAGATACGGACTGAACAATACATGTAAAAAATATACTCAGATGGAAGTTGCAGAGATGATGGATATATCACGAAGCTATGTATCGAGGCTTGAAAAGAAGGCCATTCAAACACTGTCTGAATATTTTGGCACGAAAAACCATTAATTTTAACAGGCAAAATATATATGCCTGTTATTTTTATGAGTTAATCAGCTTATTTATCGAACTTTAGTGTTTATTTTCTGTAAATTTTATTATATAATCATCTCGTGGGAATCCACAAATATAATATGGAGGAAACATATGGAAAAATTCTTTAAACTAAAAGAAAACGGAACCGATGTAAAGACAGAGATCCTTGCCGGAATCACAACGTTCTTTACAATGGCTTACATCATTTTCGTAAATCCGACAATCCTTGCAGATGCAGGCATGGACAAGGGTGCTGTAATGATAGCAACCTGCATAGCCGCATTCATCGGAACAATGCTTATGGGTTTACTTGCAAACCTTCCGTTTGCTCTCGCTCCCGGCATGGGACTTAATGCCTACTTTGCTTATACCATCGTAATTCAGATGGGGTACTCATGGCAGGCAGCTCTCGCAGCAGTATTTTTAAGCGGAATTATTTTTATTGTACTGTCTGTATCTGGTATCCGTGAAGGAATAATAAAAGCCCTTCCGTTCACTCTGAAAAAAGCTATCGGCGGAGGCATCGGTCTTTTCATTGCACTCATCGGACTTCTGTCAACCGGTATAATCGTTGCGGATCCGGCCACAACAGTAGCTTTCGGTGAATTTAATCAGCCTGTAGTTATTCTTACATTGATTTCACTTGTAATCACCATTGTTCTCGTAGTGAAAAACGTAAAAGGTGCACTTCTTATCGGAATGATCGTCGCTACACTTCTCGGTTATGCGGCACAGTCTATCGGAATCGATGTAGGAATCGCAGCAACATCATCCGGATCTGCATCACTTACACCAACACTGTTTAAATTTGTGGAAGGATTCGGTGATTTGTTTAATGCATCACAGGGATTCGGAGTATTGCTGTTCTCAATAATTTCAATACTGATCTCGCTGACAATGGTAGATATGTTTGACACCATCGGAACACTTATCGGCGCTGCATCGAAGGGAAATCTCCTTGACAAAGACGGAAACCTTCCCAATGCAAGCAAAGCACTCCTCGCAGATGCTATCGCAACAAGTGTAGGTGCTGCACTCGGAACATCAACGACAACTACATTTGTTGAATCAAGCGCAGGAATTGCACAGGGCGGAAAAACAGGTCTTACAGCCTGCACAACAGCGGTTTTGTTCCTCGTTTCAATATTTGCAGCACCACTTCTCGGATTCATCCCGAGCTACGCAACATATATGGTATTGATAGTGGTCGGCATTATGATGATGTCACCGATCAAGGAAATCGACTGGGAAAATCTTGAGGAAGCAATTCCGGCATTTTTCACTCTTGTAATTATGCCATTTGCATACTCAATAGCCGATGGTATCGCATTCGGATGTATTTCATACTGCATAGTAAAAACAGCTTGTAAGAAAACAAAAGAGATTCACCCTGCAATGTGGATAATCTGCGTGTTGTTCATCATCAGATACATTATCCCGTATATCAATATTGTTTAAATGCAAATTTAAAACGGTCCATACAAATGGACCGTTTTTTTAAAGACCGAGATAAGCTTTTTTGACCCTGTCATCATTGATAAGGTCTGTCGCGTTTCCACTCATGGAAATTCTTCCGGTTTCAAGTACATATGCCCTGTCAGCCACTGAGAGAGCCATTTTCGCGTTTTGTTCTACAAGAAGGATAGTTATACCCTTTTTATGGAAAAGCTTGATAATGTTCATTATCTCTTTTACAAGAATCGGAGAAAGACCCATTGACGGCTCGTCCATCAGGATCATTTTCGGATCACTCATTATCGCTCTTCCCATTGCAAGCATCTGCTGTTCACCGCCTGAAAGTGTACCCGCAAGCTGCTTTGTACGCTCTCTGAGACGTGGAAAATGTTCGTAAACTTCTTCAAGTTCATCTTTGAGAACTGCATTGTCAATCTTTCTCATATGAGCACCCATAAGAAGATTTTCAGCAACTGTCATATCAGGGAAAATATGTCTTCCTTCCGGGACATGCGCCATACCGAGAGTTATGATCTTATGGCTCGGTGTTTTCAGAAGATCAACACCATCATATTCTATCTTTCCGCTTTTTGCTGCCTGAAGACCTGTTATTGTGCGGAGTATAGTCGTCTTTCCTGCGCCATTTGCACCGATAAGAGTAACGAGCTCCCCATCATTTACTTCAAGACTGACGTCTTTGATTGCGTGGATCGCACCATATGAAACATTCAAATCTGTGACTTTAAGCATCAGTATCTTCCTCCTCATCATCTTTTCCGAGGTAAGCTTCGATTACCTGCTTATTTTTCGCAATTTCCTGCGGTGTTCCCGTTGCAATGATGTTTCCGTAATCGAGAACAGTAATTCTTTCACATACCTTCATAACAAGAGCCATATCATGTTCAATAAGGAGTATGGAAATACCGAATTTTTTTCTTATAAGATTGATTATCTCAAGAAGTTCAGCTGTTTCTGTCGGGTTCATACCTGCCGCAGGCTCATCAAGCATAAGAACTTTCATATCCGTAGCCAATGCTCTCGCAATCTCGAGTTTTCTTTGCTGTCCATACGGAAGATTTGATGCAGTTACATCTGCCTTGTCAGACAATCCAACAACTTCGAGAAGCTCCATTGCACGGATTCTGATAGATTCTTCTTCTTTCCAGAACTTTTTAAGATGAAAGAGAGAAGCAATGAAACCGCTTTCAAGAGCTTTGTCCATAGCAACCATAACATTTTCTATTACAGTCATCTGACCAAAAAGCTTGATATTCTGGAATGTTCTTGCCACACCTGCACGCACCATTGCGTACGTCGGCTTTCCGTTCATTTTTTCATCGCCGATGTAATAGTTGCCTTCTGTCGGTTTGTAAACTCCTGTGAGAAGATTGAATACCGTTGTTTTGCCGGCACCGTTAGGTCCGATAAGACCCACAAGTTCACCTTCATATAACTCAAGATTGAAGTTATTTACAGCTTTTAATCCACCGAAGGAAATGCCGAGATTTTCAGCTTTCAATAAAACCTTACTCATTTATTTTTCCTCCCCTTCGGTATTTATTCCGCCTGATGCGGTTCTGACTTTATCTGAATTTTTTTTCTTTCCGAAATACTTGTCTATTACATCCGTAAGAGAGAATTCACTTGAGCCCAGAAGTCCCGTCGGTTTGAATATCATAATAAGGATAAGTGCCACAGAATATGCAAGCATACGATAATCTGCGAAACTTCTCATGGCTTCCGGGAGAACAGAAAGGACTGTACCTGCAATTACTGAACCTGAGAGTGAACTCATACCACCGAATACAACCATAATAAGGTACTCGATAGATTTGTTGAAGTTAAACGTCCCCGGAGAGAGCGAACCCAGATAATGTGCATAAATACCACCTGCAAGACCTGCAAAGAATGCAGAAAACGCAAATGCAAATACCTTATACTGTGTTGCTTTTACACCGACTGCGGTTGCGGCAATCTCATCCTCACGAATCGCTTTGAGAGCTCTTCCGTAACGTGAACGGATAAATGTAAACAGAATAGCAATGACAAGAACTGTTATCCAGTATACAACATACAGATCCGCAATACGACTAATACCAATAAGAGCCTGTCCGGCACTCCCTTCTGAAAGACCTTTTCCGCCACATATCTTAAGGTTCTGAATGACAACTCTAATGATTTCACCAAAACCGAGAGTTGCAATCGCAAGATAATCGCCTTTCAGTCTGAGTGTAGGAGCACCAACCAGCACACCAAATATTGCGGCAATAATACCACCTATAATAATGGCGATGAAGAATCTGATAAAATTCTCAATGCCGCTTCCGGCAAGAATCTGTGCATTCCCCATAGCTTTTGTAATAAGGGCAGCTGTGTAAGCACCTACAGCCATAAATCCGGCATGGCCAAGGACGAGCTGACCGAGAAGACCTGTCGAGATATTAAGAGATGCTGCCATAATTATTGATATACAAGCAGACATCATAATCCCTTTAATATACGAAGTGATTACACCTGTCTCGCATAATACTACCAAAACGATAAATATGAGCAACAAAGCAAGGAAGTTTATTTTTGAACTGCGTTTAGTAAACATATATTATACCTTCTCCCTTGTATTTTTGCCTAAGATACCTGCAGGCTTTACGAGCAATACGATAATAAGGATGATGAATACTACAGCATCAGAGAATGCAGATGTAATAATACCACCTGTGAGTATTGCAGAATATGCTTTTGAAAGACTTTCAATAAGACCTACCATAATGCCACCAAGCATAGCACCGGGAACGATCCCGATTCCACCAAGAACTGCGGCAACAAACGCTTTAAGACCGAGCATTGATCCCATTGTCGGAGAAGATGCCGGATAATTTGCGCAATACATAAGAGCAGCAAGAGCAGCAAGTCCACTGCCGATAGCAAAAGTGACAGTTATTGTTTTATTTACATTAACACCCGTAAGGATCGCAGCTTCCTTGTCCTGGGAAACAGCTCTCATCGAGCGACCTATTTTCGTTTTCTGAACGATCACCGTAAGTGATATCATAACGACGATACCGATTGCGATAGTAATTATTGTCTTGCCGTCAACAGCAAGAGAACCTATCTGTATCTGTCCCACATCGAATATCGTACTCATGGAAACCGGAGCGGCACCGAAAAGTGCCTGTGCAGTATTTTCAAGAAAAATACTCATTGCAATAGCAGTAATAAGCGCTGTCATCTTCGTTCCTGTCTGTCTTACGGGACGATACGCAAGAAGTTCAACAATAACACCTATTGCAACACAGATAACAACAGCCAAGAAAACAGCTGTCCACGCGGGCATTCCCGCAGCTACCATAAGGGGAACGGTAAAGCATAATGTGTACGCACCTACCATGATAAAATCGCCATGGGCAAAATTTATCAATCGTATAATACCGTAAACCATGGTATAACCCAAGGCTACCAACGCATATACACTGCCCACCTTTAATCCATTTAAAATCTGTTGCAAAAACAAACTCATTGGATTATCTCCTTTCAATCTTCAATCACAAACGTAAGGGTAGCGGAATCATCCGCCCCCTTACTTGAATTTTAATATTATTAATTTTACTGTAAAACTTAATTATTTATTAGTCTTCGTAGTTGATCGTGTCGATCCATACTTCCTGACCATCTTTGAAGCCGAGGATAGCAGCACCCTTCTGCGGTGTACCTGTTTCATCGAGTGTGAATGTACCTGTTACGCCGGAGAATTCGATTGCTGCCATAGCATTTTTAACAGCTTCTTTGTCTGTTGAGCCTGCATCTTCGATAGCGTCTCTGAGCATATATGTAGCATCATATGCGAGAGCTGAGAAAGCGTTGAGAGCATCAGCACCGTATTTGTCTGTGTATGCTTTTACGAAGTTCTGAACAACATCACTTGTATCATCTTTTGAATAATGGTTTGTGAAGTATACTTTTTCGTACATTGAAAGCGGTTCTACCATGTAAGGAATTGTTCCGTCATAACCGTCAGAACCCATAATGATTCCATCAAAGCCTGCATTTCTTGCCTGCGGTACGATGTAAGAACCGATTGCTGAGTAGTAGCACGGAGCATAGAGGAAGTCTACGTCTTTGGATACGATTGATGTAAGCTGTGTTGTGAAGTCGATGTCATCTGTAGATGAAGCTGACTGTGTATCAACGATTTCGATACCAAGTGTCTTTGCTTCTTCAACGAATGCATCATAAAGACCTGCTGAATACGGATCGCTTGCGATGTAAAGGATAGCAGCTTTTGTGTGACCGAGCTGTTTGCAGTATTTAGCAGCGATCTTACCCTGGAAGCTGTCAGAGAAGCATGAACGGAATACATAATCATAACCTTCTGTTGCAGGGTCAGCTGTTGATGATGCAGAGATCGTAACCATACCTGCTTCGTTTGCTACCGGAGCTACAGCTGCTGTAACGCTTGAAATAACAGCGCCGATTACAGCGTCAACGTCTTTGTCGATAAGAGCGTTCATAGCGTTTGTACCTTCTGTAACATCACCCTTACTGTCATAAATGTCAAGAGTAACCTGTTCGCCGAGGATACCGCCTGCTGCGTTGATTTCTTCGATTGCAAGTTTGATACCGTTGAGAACACCGATACCGTACTGCGATACACTGCCTGTTGTCGGTGTGATTACACCGAATACAATACCTGTTTTGTCGTCCTTGTCACCGCCGCATGCTGCGAATGATACGAGCATAAGAACAGCAAGAAGAACTGCCAATAATTTTTTCATTATTTCCTCCTCAAAATTCAGGCACATCGCCTTTAAGTGCCTTAAAAATGATAAATTGAAGCGAGTATCCCCACTTCATACGCAATTATAACTATCTTAACGGTGAATGTCAAGGAATTTTGCGAAAATTCTATATTTTCGGACAACCTTACGTCAATTACCGAAGATAATAAAAAAACCGTTCACGAGAAACGGTAAGGCTCATAAAAATGGTGACCCATCAGGGACTCGAACCCTGGACACCCTGATTAAGAGTCAGGTGCTCTACCAACTGAGCTAATGAGTCACTCGCTTTTAACAAGGGATATTATATACCCGACAGAGAATAAATGCAAGTGTTTTTTATAAATATTGTCAAAAATTTTCCTGCATAATTCCCTGACCAAATACATATTTCCTAAGATTATTTATTAAACGGACATCTCTCTCCTATACACTGGGAATTTTTACCTGTGAATTCACAGTGTATCTCTGTTTTTTCCATATGTACACCAAGATGTTCTGCCACAAAATCGATTGCGGAGTTTATTGCAAGTGTTGCATTTCTTTTGCAGCATCTCGGTCCGCCGATTGCGCCTATATTTGCAAGAGAGCCGGAAGTCATAAGATTTGAAAGTCCCCATGATTCGTTTGTCGTGGGTGTTGCTCCTGTGATTATAGACATAAACATCCCGCTGCTGATTGCCGCCCCGCAGCTTCCCCAGTTGCCGCATACGCCGCCGGGAACCTTTGATCCCCTTGCGATCATTTCTTCAAGAGCACTTTCAAGATCTATATCCCCTCCTGCATTTTTGTATGCTGTGATAAGAGCGCTTCCCACAAGTACATGATGAACAGGGCCGTGCATGGGGCATGAAGAAACTTTCATAAGCTGCTGCATAATTTCGTTCGGAGCTTTTGATGTTGAGCTTTTGCATATTGCCATATATTCTTTATACATTGTAATACCTCCGGTATTTTGTCTGATTTAATTATAATGTCTGCAATAGTAAAACTCAAATAAAATATCAAAGGGTGCATAAATTTATACACCCTGGAAAGTCATATTAATTTAGCAAGTTCATCTATCGTTTCTTTAAACAACTGCATTGCATTTGCCACGGCATCAGGCTTTGTGAGATCAACTCCCGCAACTTTAAGAGCATCGAGAGGATACACACTTCCGCCGAGAGATAAAAATTTCATATATCCGCTCGTGTCACCTGTTTCTTTGATATGCTTTGCAATAGCTACAGCACTGCAGAAGCCCGTTGCATACTGATATACATAGAATGATGAGTAGAAATGCGGGATATATGCCCATTCATATCTCATAATATCCGGAATACCGATTCCTTGATAATATTTGCTGATAAGAGAGTAATATATATCTGACAGACTGTGTGATGTAAGCGGCAGCCCGTCCTGTGCATTTTTGTGTGCAATAAGCTCAAATTCCGCAAAGAGTGTCTGGCGGAACACTGTTGTTCTGAATGATTCAAGGAACTGATTGAGGATATATGCCCTTCTCTTCTTGTCTGTTTCTGTTTCAAGCAGATACAATGTCATGAGTACTTCGTTTACAGTTGATGCAACTTCCGCTACAAGAATGGAGTAATCATGATTCACATAATCCTGAGCTTCATCGGAAAGATATGAATGCATTGCATGACCAAGTTCATGAGCGATTGTGTACGCATCGTTGAGTGTATCTGTATGATTCAAAAGCACGTAAGGATGTACTCCATACACGCCGCATGAGAATGCTCCTGTACGCTTGCCTTTGTTTTCATACACGTCCATCCATCTGTTTGTGTATGCTTCGTCAAGAAGCTTTCCGTATCTCTCTCCCAACGGTTCGAGTGCTTTTTTCACAAAAGCTTTTGCTTCGTCGAAGTTCATATCAAATTCCACATCTTCGATCATAGGAACATACAGATCGAACATATCGATATCATCAAGTCCGAGTGCTTTTTTTCTCAGCTCAAGATAATCTCTCATATACGGCAGAGCGTCATGCATAGCCTGAATCAGGCTTTCGTATACACTTACGGGAACATTATTTCCGAACAAAGCAGCGTGAACTGCGCTGTCGTAGTTTTTGATATCCGCAATAAAATTATCATATTTTATATTTCCGCCGTAAAGAGATGCAAGGGTGTTTATATATTTTTTATATACTCCGAAGAATGTATTAAAAGCATTCTCTCTGACATCTCTTGATTTACTCTGTCTGTATACAGCGAAATTTCCGTTTGTAAGAACAGCATCTTCCCCGTTTTCGTCTTTTACCGCAGGGAATTCGATGTCGCTGTCGTTGAACATATGAAAAGCGTTTGACGGAGTCTGCGCAAAGTCACTGAGCTTAGCAAGGAGAAGTTCCCTCTGTGCATCAAGTGTATGCTCACGGCTTCTTCTGATATCTTCAATAACATGAGCGTATGTCTTCATGTCATCACCCTGCATATATTCATCCATTATTTCATCGTCAAGTTCCGTAATTTCCGTTATAAGCTGAGAAACTGCCATCTGAAGTTTCACATACAGATTAGTTGCATCAGAATCAATATTCTGAGCATATTCATCTGAACTGTCAGCGGATTTGTGAAGCATCGCATAAATATAGACTTTTTCAGTCTTTTCATTCACATCAAACAACAATTCAAGGGCAGTTCTGAATGTATGTTTATCCGTGTTTAATTTTCCGACATATCCGCCAAGTTTACCTATCAGTTCTTCACATTCCTCATACTGAGCCTTCATTTCGGCATCATTTTTAAAAATATGTGCAAGATCCCACATAAATTCGGGATTCATTTCGCTTCTGAGTCTCATAATTATCTCCTTTTGGCTTACTGAGTAAAGTATAGCACAAAATACATGTTTTATTACAGCAAATCAGCCTCAAAACATGATTATACTAAAAAAGATGCCCGTAAATACGGGCATCTTCAATGTATTTGCTGAAAATTAGAGAGCAGCGTTAAGAGCGATCATCAATGCATCAATGTTTACTTCGTGAGCATTAGCGCCCTGTTCGATGCTTTCATAGTTAGCTGCGAGGCATCCTACACAACCCATATCGAATCTGCGGAATACTTCGATCAACTGCGGATATTCCTGAACAACTTCCATGATTCCCATATCTTTTGTTACCATAGTTTCTACCACCTTGTTTATTTTATAGTTATATCATATATATAATTCCTGCAATTTGCAAGAGATTACAATACATTTTTTTAGCTTTCACACAAATTTTCCGTTATTTTACTGTGAATCCTGCTTATTACATCCGACGCTCAATTTTAAAGCGTTATGCTTGTTTGAATATAACTTTTTCTTCGTCAGCATCAATAATTACGCTGTCACCTTCTGCTATATTACCTTTAAGCATCTCTTCACTCATGGAGTCTTCAATAAGATTCTGAATAGTTCTCTTAAGCGGTCTTGCTCCGTATTCAAGGTTTGTTCCTTTAGCAGCAATAAGTTTTTTAAGATTGTCCGTATAAGATATCTTGATATTGATACCTTCACACCTTGTAATGAACTGCTTGAGAAGAACATCGATAATTTTATCAATATCGTCTTTATTCAGTGAGTGGAATACAAGAGTTTCATCGATTCGGTTGAGGAATTCCGGTCTGAAAGAATTCCTGAGCTGCGTAAGAACAGTTTCTTTCATGCTTTCGTATTCGTTTGCCGCCTGCTTTTCTTCACTTTCATTAATAAATCCAAGAGGTCTGGAGCTCTTCCTGATGAGTGACGCCCCGATATTGGAGGTCATAATGATAATTGTATTCTTAAAGTCAACAGTTCTTCCCTGTCCGTCGGTAATTCTTCCG